>CAMLRI010000185.1 GCA_946482385.1 uncultured Cellvibrio sp. | reverse complement strand
TTTGTGGGAGCTGGCTTAAACAAAAACCGTCAACTTATTTTAGGACGGGACAAAATTCAGCCTAGACTTAATCGTAAATAGCTAAAGATATGAGTCATGCTGGAAATTACCGAATACACCAAATTCTTGATTGGTCTGTTTGCCATAGTGGATCCGCTGGGAGCCATTCCGGTGTTTATTGCGCTGACGGTGCATCAAAGCCGCGAGCAGCAGCAGAAAACGGCAAGGTTAACGGTGGTTTCGGTATTTGCCGTATTGATGGTGGCGTTGTTATTGGGTGAGTGGATTCTCTGGGCTTTCGGTATCAGCATAGATGCGTTCCGCTGTGCCGGTGGTGTGGTGTTGTTATTGATGGGGCTGAGTATGCTCAGGTCGCGCGGCCACACAGCCGAAGATATAGAGGCTGCACAGGATGAAACCATCGCCCTGGTGCCCTTGACCATGCCCCTGTTGGCTGGGCCTGGCGCTATGAGTGCGGTGATTGTGTACGCTCACCAATCCAGCTCGGCGCTGCATTATCTGGCCATTGCCGCATGCATTTTTTTGGTGAGTGGTTTGCTGGGTTTGGGCTTTAGGTTTTTACCCTGGTTGAGCCAACATTTAAGCAAGCGCAGCGTAGTGATGTCCACCCGCGTGATGGGCTTGCTACTGGTGGCTATTGCTGTGGAGTTTATCGCGGGGGGAGTGAAGGGACTGTTTCCCAGCCTGGTTTGATGAAGGCCGGGCGATAAAATCCAGGGGATAAAAAGTGTTAACTGCCTATGACTCGGGAGTGCAAGTGCCTACACTGACTAAATAAATCCTGGGGGCTAGCGTCATCAATAGGTGAGCCCCTGCATAATAATTTTAATGATTGATCGGCAAGGCTATTTCGGTTGTCAGCTAAAGAACAATAGAGACTGCTTATGCGCGCCATCAGCCTGTGTTTTGTATCGAGATGCCTATTCCTGTGGGCTGTTCTTTTCACCTTTAATCCCCTGGCCGTTGCCGAATCTGTAATCCCTGAGCGGGAACAGCTGTTATCAACCATGAAATCGGCCAGCCGTTTTATGTTGGATAAGGCCAGTTACAAGGGCGGATTTGTTTGGTCCTATCTTCCCGATTTTTCCCGCCAATGGGGCGAGCTGGAAGCGCGCCGCACCATGATATGGATGCAGCCACCAGGCACTGCCAGCGTTGGGCACCTGTTTCTCGATGCTTACCAAGCTACCGCTGATGAATTCTATTATGCCGCTGCCGAAAAGGTCGCGGGCGCCATCATATGGGCGCAGCACCCCAGCGGCGGTTGGAACTATGTAGCGGATTTTGCCGGCGAGGCCGCATTGCAGGATTGGTATGCCAGTATTGGCAAGCACGCCTGGCGCCTGGAGGAGTTTCAGCATTACTACGGCAATGCCACTTTTGATGATGGCGGCACAGCCGAAGCTGCGCAGTTTTTGCTGCGACTTTACTTGGCCAAGTTAGATCCGAAATACCGCCCGCCTTTATATCGGGCTTTGGAGTTTGTGCTCGCCAGCCAATATCCCAACGGCGGTTGGCCGCAGCGCTTTCCTTTGCGTCAGGATCATCCCACCCGGGATTGGCAAGGCAAGCCCCAGGGGGATTACACAGGTTTTATCACCTTCAACGACGATGTGGCGGCGGGAAACATCGACTTCCTCCTGATGTGCTACCAAGCCCTGGGCGAGCAGCGGGTAAGGGAGCCAATTATCCGCGCCATGAATACCTACCTTATTACCCAATGGGGGCAACCCCAGCCGGGTTGGGCGCTGCAATACACCCCCGAATTGCAGCCCGCTGGCGCGCGCTCCTATGAACCTAAAAGCCTGCATATACCCACCACGGCGGGCAATATCCGCGAGTTGCTCAAGTTCTATCGCCTGACGGGCGAGCGCAAATTCCTGGCGCGTATTCCCGAGGCCCTGGATTGGCTGGAGCGGCAGCGCTATGCCCCGGGCCGGGAACAGGAGGGGCGCGAATACCCCAGTTTTATTGAGCTGGATACAGGCAAGGCGCTTTACACCCACAGACGCGGCAGCAACAGCGCCAACGGTGAATACTATGTGGATTACACGCCGGGCAATATGCTGGAGCACTACAAATCAGCAGCGCGGGTTGATCTGGCTGGTTTGCGTCGGCTGTATGAGCAGGTGGCAGCTATGTCGCCGGCCGAAGCCAGTGCAGGTTCGCCGCTACTTAGCCGGGAACTGGTAGAGCTGCCGCGCTACTTCACCCTGGGCAATATCAGCCTGTCGGATCTGAATTTTCGTGCCCAAACGAACCCGGGGCAGGGGAGCGAGTCGCCCCTGGCGGCAGCCAGTGCTTTGGTTGCCAGCCTTACCCCCCAGGGCTACTGGTTGTCGCCCCTGTACTACACTACCAATCCCTACCTTGGCGAGGTGCCTGCTAAATCGGCGCAAGCGGGGCGCGGCGAAACACGCTATGCCAATACCATGGTGGGCGATGCCTGGGATACTTCACCCTATCCCGCTGAGAAGCCGGTGATGGGCATATCTACCGGAGTTTTTATCCGCAATATGGGCACCTTGATCCGTGCCCTGGAGGCCAATAGCGCGCAGTAAAAAGACGCGCACATCGTCAGGCTTCAGGCCTGCATCCGCATCGCCCATTTTTTATAATGGGCAATGCACTTTATTTTTCATCAAAAATATGGACAATTGCGCGCCATTTTTACGTTTTTCGCGGTGTTGATTGCAGTTTCGGCAGCGGTCGCGCCTGTCTTTGTCTATTTGCCCCAGCATTGCGAATTTGCCGGGGTGAATCTCATCAAGGGGTGGGTTACCTATGAGCAGCTCTGACAAGCTATCCCCCTGGTCCACACGCGCGGCAGCCGATCTCTACGGCATTGACGAGTGGAGCAGCGGCTACTTTGGTATTTCCGCCAAGGGTGAAGTGGTGGTTAACGCCCCTACCGCCGAAGGTGAAACCCCGGTATCGCTAATGGATATAGTCGACGGTTTGCAGCAGCGGGGGCTGCAAATGCCGGTGCTCTTGCGCCTGGAAAACCTGGTGGATAAACGCATCAGCATCCTCAACGATTCCTTTGCCCAGGCCATAGAGTCCAGCGGCTATCGCGGCGAATATCGCGGTGCATTTCCCATTAAGGTCAATCAGCAAAGCCATGTGGTGGCGGAAATCGCCCGCTTTGGCCAACGCTATAACCACGGCCTGGAAGCGGGCAGCAAAGCAGAATTGATGATTGCCCTGGCAACGCTCACCAACCGCGACAGCCTGATTATTTGCAACGGCTACAAAGACAGCGAATTTATTACGCTCGGCTTACAAGCGCGCAAGCTGGGCTTTAAATGCTTTTTTGTGTTGGAAACCCTCAGTGAATTGCAGTCGGTGATTGAATGCAGCCGCGCCTTAAATATTGAACCTTTGATTGGCGTGCGGTTAAAACTTTCCACCAAGGTGGAAGGCCACTGGAGTGCCGACAGTGGCGACCGCAGTTTGTTTGGCTTAAACACCAATGAACTGGTGAACGTAATAGATACACTGCGCGCCGCCAATTTGCTGCACTGTTTCCAATTGCTGCATTTTCATTTGGGTTCACAAATTCCCAATATCCGCAGTATTCGCGCCGGTGTGTTGGAAGCCTGCCGCTATTACATCGAATTGGTGGGCGAGGGTGCACCGCTGGGCTATTTGGATTTGGGCGGTGGCCTGGCGATTGATTACGACGGCACCTGTAGCACCAATGGCCACAGCCGCAACTATTCGGTACAGGAATATTGTATCGACGTGGTGGAAGCCATTCAGGAAAGCCTGGATCAACACCGTATACCCCACCCGGTTATAGTCACTGAATCTGGCCGCGCCACAGTCGCACACACATCGATATTGTTGTTCAATATTCTCGATGTAACCCACTTTGAGCCAACGGCCTTGCCAACGGAATTGCCTGGCGGCTGCCATGAGATGATAGAAAACCTCTGGCACTCATTAGCGGTGATTCGCTTGACGAATTTGCAAGAGTCCTACAACGACGTTATTTATTACCGCGATAAAATCCGCGATCTCTTCCACTCGGGTGACATCAGCTTGCGCCACCGGGTATTGGCGGAGAATATTTATTTGGCGGCCTTGCAAAAAATCGCGGCGCTCTTGCCACAAATGAAGCGTATCCCCTCCGAGTTGGAAAACCTGCCGCAATTGTTAGCCGATATTTACTACGGTAATTTCAGTGTTTTCCAATCCCTGCCGGATTCCTGGGCCATAGGCCAGGTGTTCCCGGTAATGCCGATTCATCGCCTGGATGAAGCGCCAACCCGCCAGGCCATCATTGCCGACCTCACCTGTGATTGCGATGGCAAGCTGCAAAAATTTGCCAGCCCCGAGGGTGAATCCTCCACTATTGCCCTGCACCCGATCAAAGCTGGTGAGGAATATTATTTGGGTGTGTTTTTGGTGGGCGCCTACCAGGAAACCCTCGGCGATTTACACAATTTGTTTGGCGATACCAATGTTGCCAGCGTGCGCATAAATGGCGATGCCAGCATTGATTTTGTTCACGAAATCCACGGCGATAGCATCGCCGATGTATTGAGCTATGTGGAGTACGACCCCACCGCGCTTTACCAACAGTTCCGCCAAACCGCCGAGCAGGCAGTGCGCGATGGCATCATCAGTGTGGCCGACCGCCAGCAAATGCTCGCCGCCTATTCCGAAGGCCTGCGCGGCTACACCTATTTCGAGAAATAACCGTTTATTTTGACTTCTGGGAGCAATAACTATGGCAAAAGTGTTGATCATTGGTGCGGGTGGTGTCAGTAATGTGGTGGTGCATAAGTGCGCGCAATTACCCGAGGTGTTTTCCGAGATAGTGCTTGCCAGCCGCACCGAATCCAAGTGTAAAGCGATCGCGGCAACCCTGAATCGCCCCATCAAAACTGCCCAAGTCGATGCCGACAATGTACCCGAACTGGTAGCACTGATTAACGCCGAAAAGCCCGACCTGGTAATTAACGTTGCTCTGCCTTACCAGGATTTGCATATTATGGATGCCTGTTTGGAAACGGGTGTGGATTATCTGGATACGGCGAATTATGAGCCCCTGGATACTGCCAAGTTTGAATACTCCTGGCAGTGGGCCTATCAGGATAAATTTAAAAATGCCGGCATTACCGCACTCTTGGGCTCGGGTTTCGATCCCGGTGTCACCAATGTCTATACCGCCTATTTGAAAAAGCACCACTTCGATGAAATTCACTACCTGGATATTATCGACTGTAATGCCGGCGATCACGGTTTGCCCTTTGCCACCAACTTCAACCCGGAAATTAATATTCGCGAAGTTACCGCCAACGGCCGCTACTGGGAAAATGGCGACTGGGTGGAAACCCCGCCGCTGTCGGTAAACCAATCGTTTGACTTCCCGGCAGAAATTGGCCCCAAAAAAATTTACATGATGTACCACGAAGAGCTGGAATCTATCGTAAAGCATTTCCCGGAAATCAAACGCGCGCGCTT
>CAMLRI010000184.1 GCA_946482385.1 uncultured Cellvibrio sp. | reverse complement strand
ACGGTCGCCGATAATCGGGTGGCCTATACCCGCCAGGTGGCGGCGGATCTGGTGCTTGCGCCCGGTTTCGATACGAATTTCCACCAGGCTGCGATTTTGCTCCGCATCCAGCTTTAAGCTATTCACCCAACTGATAGATTCTTTGCCATCCAGCGCCTGGTCGATACGCAAATCCTGCGCGGCCAACTCGCCCTCCACCCAGGCTTGGTAGCGCTTGGTCAGCTCGCGCCCCTGGAACAATTGCGAAAGCGCCGCCGCCGCTTGGCCGTCGTGGGCAATCAGCATCAAACCGGCAGCATCGGCATCCAACCGGTGCACCAAAAACACCTCGCGCTGGCGCGCCACTTCCACCCAGCGCAACAGGCTGCAATGGTCGCCCCACTGGGAGCCCTGGGCGAGCAGGCCGTGGGGTTTGTACCACAGGGAATAGCGGCCAAAATCTTCCAGCAATTGTGGCGCTTCCGGCTTTAAGGCCAACACTTTTTCATCGTAATAGAGTTGCAGGCGGCTGCCGGCGGCCAGGTTTTTACTGGCGCGGCGCAAGCGCAGTTGTTTGCCTTTCAGCGTCCACCAGCAGGCGCCTTTGTTCATGGCGTCTTTCAGTTTTTGTTTGGAAAGCCCGGTGTGCTCCGCCAGGGCATCTACGGCGGTTTGCGGGCGGTCGAGAATAAAATCAAAAGTGCTAGGCATTTGTGTAAGATGCGCCCCTGTTTATTACGCGGATGAGAGCCAGCCATGGCCGAAAAAGCCACTGTTTATAAAGCCAATATCCAATTGGCCGATATGGATCGCCAGGTGTACGGCGACTACGCCCTCACCATCGCCCTGCACCCCTCGGAAACCCACGAGCGGATGCTGGTGCGCATTCTAGCCTTTTGTTACTGCGCCGCGGAAAACTTACGTTTTACCCGGGGCCTTTCCAGTGTGGACGAGCCGGATTTGTGGCACATCCACGACGATGGCCGCATCCTCGAATGGATCGAAGTGGGCCAGCCAGCGCCGGATCGCCTGAAAAAAGCCAGCAGCCAATCCCAGGCGGTGCGGGTGTTTGCCTATGGCCGCGGGTTGGAAATCTGGTGGAAAAACAACGCCGCCGCCATCCAGGCCCTGCCCAAGGTAAGCATCCAGTATTTCGCCGCCGATGAGCTCCAGGCGGCCTGCGCCTGTATCGAAAAAACCATGAACCTCTCGGTGTCGATTACCGAAGGCCTGGCCTATGTGTCGGCGGGCGACGCCACCTACACCTTGTCCCTGGGCGATATGAATAATCTGTAACTTTTGCAGACTTGGGTGACAAGTTAACCGCTAAAAGCCGGGCCTGACTTTACAAGCCCGGCTTTTTTACTTATTGTCGGCAAAAAATATAATAATATTTATAATAATTTCGGTCGATCCAAGTGCTCCCTGCGCTGCTCCCGGGTTTTCTCACCCTTTTCTCGAATAAGCATAAAAATCTGGAGATCGAACAATGAAACGTTTCTTCGCTGTTATGGCGCTATTGGCCTTTAGTGCCAGCAGTTTCGCCGCACTCTCGTCCGGGCGCTATGTGATAGTGTCCAAACTCAATGGCAACGCTATAGATGTTGCCAATTTCAGCACCGCCGATGGCGCCGATGTCATGCAGTGGTTCACCCTGGGCGGCACTAACCAGCAGTTTGATGTGACTGCCCTGAGCGATGGCACCTACTCCATTCGCGCCGTACACAGTGGCAAAGCCCTCGACCTCTGGGAGTGGAACCCCAACGACGGCGCAGAGGTTCGCCAATGGACTTACACCGGCGCTAATAACCAGCGCTGGTACATCAACTCTGCCGGCGGCGATTACTACTCCATCACCAACAAGGTGGGTGGCCGTGCCCTGGATGTGTGGCAAATGAGCATGTACGCCGGTGCCGATGTGCGTATGTATACCTACTGGGGCGGCGCAGGCCAGCAGTGGACTTTCCAAAAAGTCGGCAGTGCCAGCGAGTGTGTGGCGGGCGCAACCCTAACCAACAAGTTTGTCGATTGCGGCGGTAAAACCATCGGCCTTAGCTGTTCCGGTGGCAGTGAAACCCAACCGGCGGTGCTCACCCTGAAGAACTCGTCCATCCGCAATGTGAAGCTGTCGGCCAGCGGCGGTTCCGACGGCATCCACTGCAACAATGGCAACTGCACCCTGGCAAATGTGGTGTGGAATGATATCTGTGAAGATGCAGCCACCAACAAATCCGAAGGCGGCACCATGACGATTGTCGGCGGCTCTGCTTACAACGCATCGGGCAGTGGCTATGGCGGCACGCCCGATAAAATCTTCCAGCACAACTCCAAAAACAGCACCACCATTGTCGCTGGCGGTTTTACCGCTACGGGCACCAACGGCAAGCTGTGGCGCTCCTGTGGCAACTGCTCGAGCAATGGCGGCCCACGTTATCTGCTGGCGTATGATGTCAATATCAGCGGCAGCATCGGCAGTATTGCTGGCGCCAACCGCAACTTTGGCGATCGCGCTACTATTCGCCGTTTGAAAATCCAAAATTACAGCCTGGGTAAGCCCCCTGTGTGTGAGGAGTTCCAAGGCGTACAAAGTGGTAGCTCATCCACCAAGTACGGCGAATACTGGAACACCGCCAGCTGTGATGTATCCACCTCGGATGTGAGCAAGCTCTAAGGCAGCTGACGCAGGGATTTCTTGGTTAAGCCGGGCGTTGCCCGGCTTTTTTCTTTTCCGTAAACCTCTTTTGGGGTGGGCGGGTATACTGCGCGGCTTGTCGATTGAGAGTTATTCCCGCCATGCAAAAAACCATCCGCCGCCGCCCCCTGGATTCCGCCGCCAACTTCGCCCCCCAGCTGCACCCATTGTTGCAGCGTATTTATGCCGCCCGCGGGGTAGGCCAGGAGGCGGAGCTGCAATACGCTCTGGCCAATTTGCTCAAGCCCAATTTCAAGGGGCTGGAAGAGGCTGTAGGTATTCTGGTGGATGCCGTAGTGGCGCAAGCGCGGGTGATGATTGTGGGCGACTTCGATGCCGATGGCGCCACCAGCAGTGCCCTGGCGGTGCTGGCGCTGCGCGCCATGGGGCTGCCGCAGGTGGATTTCCTGGTGCCCAACCGCTTTGAATACGGCTATGGCCTCACCCCGGAAATTGTCGCCGTGGCCGCCGCCCAGCAGCCGGATGTCATCATCACCGTGGATAACGGCATCTCCAGTATGGAAGGGGTTGCGGCAGCGCGGGATCTGGGGATAGCGGTGATAGTCACCGACCACCATTTGCCCGGCGCCCAATTGCCGGAGGCCGATGCCATAGTCAACCCCAACCAACCCGGCTGCCCCTTTCCCAGTAAAAACCTGGCCGGGGTAGGGGTGATTTTCTATGTGATGAATGCCCTGCGCGGCGCCCTGCGCGATATGGGTTGGTTTGCCGAAAGCGGCATCGCCGAACCCAATATGGCCAGCTATCTCGACCTGGTAGCTCTGGGCACTGTGGCCGATGTGGTGCCCCTGGATTACAACAACCGCATCCTGGTGCACCAGGGCTTGGCGCGCATGCGCGCCGGTGCCGCGCGCCCCGGCATTATGGCGCTGCTGGAAGTGGCGGGGCGCCAGTCCCAGCGGTTGGTGGCCAGCGATTTGGGGTTTGCCGTAGGCCCGCGCCTGAATGCGGCCGGGCGCTTGGACGATATGTCCCTCGGCATCCAGTGTTTGCTGTGCAGCAGCCAGCCCTTAGCGCGGGAAATGGCCGCGCAATTGGATGAACTCAACCGCGACCGCAAAGCCATCGAAAGCGGCATGCAGCAGGAAGCCCTGGGCATGCTGCAAAAAGTGCTCGCCGCCGATGAAAATTCCCTGCCCTGGGGCCTGTGTTTGTTCGACGACACCTGGCACCAGGGCGTGATTGGCATACTCGCCTCGCGCATCAAAGACCGCTACCACCGTCCCACCATTGTGTTTGCCGACGCCGGCGACGACCTGATTAAAGGTTCGGCGCGCTCCATTCCCGGTTTGCATATCCGCGATGCGCTGGATGCCGTAGCGGCGCGCCATCCCGATTTGCTGCAAAAATTCGGCGGCCACGCCATGGCGGCGGGCATGAGTTTGGCGCGGGATAAATTCGCCGCTTTCGCGGCCGCATTTGATGCAGAAGTGCGCCGCCAATTAACAGCAGACGATTTACAGGCAGTCATCGTTAGCGATGGCGAATTATCGCCCCAGGATTTTTCCCTCAACCTCGCCGCGCAACTGCGCGAAGCCGGCCCCTGGGGGCAGCATTTTCCCGAGCCGGTGTTCGACGGTGAATTTTATTTGCTGCAACAAAAACTGGTGGGGGAAAAACATTTAAAAATGACGCTGGCACTGGATGCGCGCGGCCAACAGCTGGTGGATGCCATCGCCTTTAATATCGACCCCAAACTCTGGCCCAATACCCAAGCAGAAAAAGTGCGCTTGGCGTACAAGTTGGATATCAATGAATTTCGCGGCAACACCAACCTGCAATTGTTGGTGGATTATGTGGAAGTAGTGTAAGCCTGGTTTTATTCGGTTAGTGCGGGCATTAATACCGGCAACACATTCTTCGCCATAAGTGGTTGTGCTTCTGCCGTTGGGTGTATGCCATCGCGCTGCATAAGTTCTGGCTTGGTGGCAATGCCTTCTAATAAAAAAGGCACCAGTGCGACTTGTTGCTGTTGTGCAATATCCACATACAGTTGCTGGAATTGCCGTGCATAGCGAGCGCCGTAATTGGGTGGAATTTGCATGCCTAGCAAAATTACCTTGGCACCGGCAGCCTGGCTTTGGCTAATCATGTCGGTGAGGTTACTGCGCAGTATTTTAAGCGGCTGGCCGCGCAAGCCATCGTTGCCGCCCAATTCCAAAATAACAATTTGTGGCTGGTGCTCTTGTAGCAGTGCCGGCAAGCGCGCCTTGCCACCGCTGCTGGTTTCACCGCTCACACTGGCATTAATGATCTGCCAATCTTTTTTTAACGTTTCCTGCTGTTGGTGCAGGGCTTGTTGCAGGTGAGTGGCCCAGCCTTGGGCGACATCAATACCATAGGCTGCACTCAGGCTGTCGCCCAGCAGCAGGATGCGAGCCTCCTTGCCCTGGGCTGATGCCAGACTGGTGACACATGTCAGCAGTAAAAACAGGTAAAGTTTCAGTAAGCGCATAGTGATCCCCAGTTGATATCCCCTAAAATTGCCAGCTTGTCGATACAAGTTTTTTCATTCATAGATATTTTTCATTCATGTTTTTTAGGTTAACCCAATATGTCAGCTCTTGCTATGGTTCAAACCCAGGCGGTAATGGTGCAAGCCCAGGCCGTTACCAAACAGGTCAGCACCCTCGAAGGTGAGTTGGTAATTCTGCAACCTATAGATTTACAGGTGTACGCCGGCGAATCCCTGGCGATCACAGGGGCATCAGGTTCGGGCAAGTCGACCCTGCTGGGTATTCTCGCCGGTTTGGATGTGCCCAGCAGCGGTAAGGTTCATCTCAATAATCAATGCCTCACCG
>CAMLRI010000183.1 GCA_946482385.1 uncultured Cellvibrio sp. | reverse complement strand
GCTCCGCCAGCTGCTGCGCGGGCACCAGCGCCGGGGCCTGGGACAGCCAGGCAGCGGGATCTTCAGCCAGGCGCAGCAGCAATGCCTGGTAGGCGCCGAGCATGGCGTCGATCATGCCCTCCGGGAAAAAGGCTTCCAGCAGATCCCACACATAGTAGTAGCGGCCATCCGCCAGCTCCCAGAACTGGTGGTCCAGCATCACCTGGGAGGTTTCCAGGCAACTGAAATCGGCCCGTTCAAAGCCCTCCATAAACAGGCCGCTGCCAATCACAAACGGAATCGGCGCCCGGCCAAAGCCGCCCTGCAACTGGTTGAGCGACTGCATAACCCGCATGCCACCCCAGCGCAAATGCTGGGTATCCCGGGTGACCTGCTGGTGGATCTGGCGCGCGTGGGCGACAAAATCCTCGCCCTCCGCCAGCTTGATCTCCAGGGGGTAAAGGGAGGCAAAGTTGCCCAGTACATCAAAGATCTCCGGGTGGATGGGCAGGCGCCGGGTCACCATGTTGCTCAACACAAAGTGGCGCTGGTTGCTCCAGGCGCCGATCACCTCGGCGTAGGCGGCAAATACGGCGGCGGATGGGGTTAGGCCGTGGTGGCGGGCATGCTGCTTGAACGCCTGCCAGGCGGAGGCCTCCATAAACATTTCGCGGCGCTGCAAGCGCGAGCGGGTGCGCCTATCCATACCCGGGCGCAGCGGTAGGGCCGGGGGGCCGGGCAGCTGGGGCAAGCGTTTTTCCCAGTAGTCGCGATCCGCCTGGCCGGCGGGCGACTCGGCCAGTTGCTCCAGGGTTAGCACCGCATCGCGCACACTCAGGCTGAGGGGCGGCAACAGCTTGTGGGGGTCGCGATAGTAGGCGTCTATCTCCTTCAGCAAACGGCTGGTGCCGCCGCCATCGGCAAAGAAGTTGTTGTGGTTGTAATGCACCCGGCCCTGGATGCCCTGGGCGTCTTGCCACAGGGAAATGCGCAGATCTACCCAGGGCCAGCGGTCCAGGGGCAATTCTGCGCGCATCATGGCGGCGCGGGTTTGCTGCAGCGACTGCTCCACCTCGGCGGGCGTGCAGCCGCGCAAATCAATCAATTCGCAGCGCAGCGGCATGGGGTTTTCCAGCACCTGCAGGTCGCCGTCGTCGCGCACCACCACCAAATCGCCCGCATGGCGCTTGAGCGCCTTGTTCCAGGCCGCCTCGTAGGCGGCCGGGTCCAGCCCGGGTATGTTTTTTTCGATGTAATAGTGCGGGCGGACATGGAATTCCATAAAGGTATCCGCCGCCATAAAAAAGCCGCGCTGCAAATCCGACAGCGGGTAGGGCTGATGGCGCTGCGCCAGATCCGGCACACACAGGGGCCAGGCGTCTTCCACCGGTTTTTGGCGCTGGGTTAACCAGGCGAGCAAATCGGCCTTGTGCTGGCCCAGGGCCTGCTTGATCTCGGCGGTCAGGGCGCCCTTGGGCGCCGACACTTTCAGGCTGTCGCCTTCGCAAGCCAGGTGGATGCCCTGCTGATCCAGCTGTTGCAGCAAATTCATCAAGTTCATAGTACGAATACCTCTTCGTCCTCATGGCTTCCCTCGTCCTGGGAGGGAGCGGCGCTACTGGCCTGGGATAGGCGCTGCAACAGCAATTGCTGCTTCAGCAGATCGATTACCTCGCCAATCAGGGCGCCCCCGATAAGGACATCTGCCGGCACATCCACACCCAGCCAATCGCGGATGCGTTTGCGCAGGTCGACAGTGGTCAGGGAATCTATGCCCAGGGAGGTAAAGCGCAATTGCAGGAAGGCCGCTTTATCGGCCAGCAACTGGCGGCTATCCATGCGCATGGCGCCGGCGATCAGGGCGCCCAGGCTGGCCACCAGCAATTCCTGGGTTGCGGCGGATTGCAGATCCTGCAATTGCGCCAGGGATGGCAGGGCAAAGTCGGCGGCCGGCGCCTGGGCAGAGCCATGGCCGGCGGCGGCTAGCACACCCATCTCGGCCAGCACCCGCTCCTCCGCCTTCATCACCACCCATTGCGCAGCATCCTGGGCCAGGGCCAGGTCGATGGCCGCCAAACCCTCGGCGGTGGCAATTTCATGGATACCCAAACGGGCAATCCGCTCGCGGTAAAAAGCGCTGGAGGCCATGCCCGTTTCGCCCCAATGGCCCCAGTTGATCACCTTCACCGGAAACCGGCCCTGGCTCGCCAGGCGGGGGGCTATGCCATCGACAAAGGCGTTGGCCGCCACATAGTTGGCCTGGCCAGGGTAGGCCAGCCAGGACATCACCGAGGAAAACAGCAGCATGAAATCCAGCGGCTGGTCATTGACCGCGCGGTAGAGGTTCAAGGTGCCCTGGATTTTGGGGGCGCACACCTGCTGCAGCGCCTGGGGGGACATCTGCTGCACCAGGCCGTCCTGGATCACACCGGCGGAATGGATCAGGCCGTTGATCGGCCCAAACTGCTGGCTGGCCTGGAGGATCGCCGCCCGCAAGGCGGTGTAGTCCGCCACATCAACCGCCAGGTAGATGGCCTCGCCACCCAGGCTGGCCAGCTGCTGCTCCAGGGCAAGGTGCCGGGCGCCGCGGGGCGAGCGCCCCAGCAGGATCAATTTGGCGGCCCGCTCGCTGGCGAGCTTGGCTGCCAGGGCAGCGCCAATCCCCTGGGCGCCCCCGGTGATGACATAAACCCCCCCCTGGCGAAAAGCCTTGGCGCTGGCCACCAACGGCTGGCTGGGGCGCACCAGGGCCCTGTACCAACCCTGGCCGTTGCGCAGCACCCATTCGTCCTGGGCCTGGTCGGCCAGGGCGCGCTCCAGCAGGGCGATCAGCGCCGCCGGCTCGCGATGATCCGGTAAGTCCACATGGCTGGCCCGCCACTGCGCCTGCTCCTTGCACAGGCTGCGGACAAAGCCGGCCAGGGCCAACCCCTGGGCTGATACTTCGGGCGAGACCTGAGACTGAAGGGCGGCGGCCCCATTGCCCGCGCTGATAACGACCCAGCGCAGGGCCAGCTCCCCATAACCCTGCGCCAGCAGCTGTTGGGCAAGCCCCAGCAACTGCTCCAGGGCCTCGCCCGGGTGTTGCGCATAAAGGTCATCGCTCTGTTCCGGGGGCAGGATGCACCAGACGCTATCCACAGCACCCGGCTGTTGCAGGCAGGCCGCCACGGCCTGGGTATCGCCCAGGGCGCAGAGGCGCGCCCCGGGGTAGCGCGCCGCCAGGCCGCTGGCCAGGGGGCTGCGGGTATCCCAGCTCAACAGCAGCGGCCGTTGCAGGGCAACACCAGTGGCAGGCAGCTCGCGCGCCTGCCAGGCGGGGGTGAAGTAACAATCGCCTGCGGCGGCGCTGGGCGCGGGCGCTATTTGGGCCGCCGCCACCCAGCGGTATTCCAGGCCTTCGATGAACCCCACCAGCGCCCCCTCCTGGTTATAGAGGGTGATATTGGCAAGCTGGCGCTGGGCATCCTGGTGCTCGGCAATGGCATACAAGTAGCTATCGCCCCTGGCGTACAAGCGGAAGCGGGAAACCGCCACCGGCAGCGGGATTTTTTGCTCAGTAGTGGCCGCCAGCAGGGTAACCAACTGCAGGGCGCCATCCAGCAGCGATGGGTGTATGGCCGCCGTATCTTCGCCCAATGGCGGGCAGTCTTGCGGCAAATGCAAATGGCCGTAGACCCTGGCGTTGGATTCTATGGCCTGCACCACAGGGCGAAAGGCCGGGCCATATTCCAAGCCCTTGGCGTGGCATTGGCGGTAAAAATCCGCCTGGGGAATGCTCGCAATCAACTTGAACTGGTCAAGCTGCGCCCGATCCAGGCGGGCTGCAGGCTGGGCGATGGCATCGGCCAGGCCGTCCGCGGTGGCGTAGATAGTCCAGTCGTCGTCGCTGCCAGCGCGCCCGGCAATCTGGATCTGCCAAGCCTGGGCGTTGCGCGTTAACAGGGTTTGCAGCTCGGCGCCCTCTTGCTGCAGGTGAAAAGGCTGGAGGAATTTCAGTTGCGCCAGGGTCAATCCTTCCGGGTTGACACCCGCCCTGGCCAGGGCCGAACTGGCACAGGCAATAAAACCCGCCGCCGGCATCAGGCTAAACCCCTTCACCTGGTGGTCGAGCAAATAGGCACCAAAATCGGCGATGGGGTCTGCCTCAAAACAGGCCAGGCTTGCCAGCGCCAAGGGCAATTGCCGCCCCGGCATGGCCGATCCCGCCACAGCTTGCAGGCGCTTGGCCGGTTTTTGTTGAAGGGGAACCCAGTAGGCCTGGCGGTCAAACGGATAGCGCGGCAGGTCCACGCAGCCAGGGTTTACCTTGCCGCACACAGAGCTCCACTGGGGATCGCAGCCGGCCTCAAACAAAGCCGCCAAGGCGCCCAACAGGGTGGTTTTTGCCTCTTCATCCGGCTTCATGCTCTCGATCAGCCGGGCCTCGCACCCCTGCTGATCCAGGGTGCGCTTGGCCAGGTTGAGCAACATCGACGAAGGCCCGATTTCCAGCCAATCGGTCACCCCTTGCTGAATCAGGCTCTCTACACCGGCCTGGAAGTTCACCGTGTTGCGCAGGTGGTTGACCCAATAATCCGCCGTAGCAAACAGCTCTGTCTCTAGCTGCCCGGTCAGGTTGGAAATAAGTTTGATACGGGGCTCCGCCAGGCGGATACCCTTAAACTGGTCGCGGAAGCTAGCCAGGATCGGCTCCATCAACGACGAGTGGAAAGCCTGGGATACATTCAGGTAACGGCTATCAATTCCCCGCGCCGCAAAGGCCGCCACC
Source organism: uncultured Cellvibrio sp. (assembly GCA_946482385.1). The sequence goes on along the minus strand of CAMLRI010000183.1, from coordinate 769 downwards.
GCCGCTTCTACCGCCGCCGCACTACCGGACAAGATAATGCTGTTGGGGCCATTCACCGCCGCTATATCCACCGCCAGCGACAAGGGCGCCAGCAGCTCCCGCACCTGGGTTTCGCTGGCAAATATCGCCGCCATTTTTCCCAGGGCCGAAATGCTGCCCATCAGCCGCCCGCGGGCCACCACAATCTTGATGGCATCATCCAGCGACAACACCCCGGCAACGCAGGCGCCCACCAATTCCCCAATACTGTGGCCGATAATGAAATCCGGCTGTATACCCATGGACTGCCACATTTTGCTCAGCCCGTACTCCAGGGCAAACAGGGCCGGCTGGGTATATTCCGTGAGGTGAATATCCTGCTGTTCCCTATCGAACATCAGCGCCAATAACGGCCGCCCCAGCAGCGGCAGCAAACGCGCTTCGCAGTCATCCAGGGCCTGTTTAAACGCAGCATTTTGTTGGTAGAGCTGGGCGCCCATACCAGCGTACTGGGCACCCTGGCCGCTGAATACAAAAGCCAGTTTGCGATCGCTGCGGGCGGGCTTGATCGCCCCATCCTGCAGCGCCAGCAGCTGTTGCCTTAACGCCTGGGCAGAGGTCGACACCAGGGCCTTGCGATAGCGCAGCCCGGGCTGGGCTTGGTTGGCCGCCGCACACAAGAGGGCATAGCGGGCAGGATCAGCCGCAAGGCGCTGGGCATAGTCAGCGGCCAAAGCGCGCAGCGAATCCGGGCTGGCGGCCGACAAACTCAGCAAGCTGGCGCCCTCGG
>CAMLRI010000182.1 GCA_946482385.1 uncultured Cellvibrio sp. | reverse complement strand
ATGGCAGTGTTTACTGCAACGGGCGATGGCAAACAAAGCCGGCGATTATACGGCAAGGCGCTGTCAGGGGATGTCAGTGGATGCGTTCGGCTTGGGTAAAACTCCGTTAACCTATGGCTGGTATGCAAGAAACCTTGGTTTGCGCCTGGGGCGCTTGTTAGAATCCTCGCCCATTTTTAGCGAATCCAACTGGCCATGGCTGATTCTTCTGCTTTTTCCTCCGGGGCTGTGCCCTTCGAGCGCCGTGTGGTGCTGTCGCTGGCCGCGCTCTACAGCTTCCGTATGTTTGGCCTGTTTATGCTGCTGCCGGTGTTATCCGTGTATGGCAGCGACTATGCCGGCCACAGCCCTTTTCTGCTCGGCTTGGCGCTGGGTGCCTACGGCCTGAGCCAGGCGCTGCTGCAAATCCCCTTTGGTGTTATGTCCGACCGCTTTGGCCGCAAGCCGCTGATTGTGGCCGGCCTGGTGTTGTTTGTGCTGGGCAGCCTGGTGGCGGCGCTGGCGGAGTCTGTGTACGGCCTGATTATCGGCCGCTTCCTGCAGGGCTGCGGCGCTATTTCGGCGGCGGTGATGGCGCTGCTGACCGATCTCACCTCAGAGGAAAACCGCACCAAGGCTATGGCCAGTATCGGTGCTTCTATTGGCGTGTCCTTTTCCCTGGCGATGACCCTGGGGCCGCTGTTGGCGGCCTGGGGCGGGGTGGGGGCCATCTTCTGGTTGACGGCGCTGTTGGGCCTGGTGGGTATTTATATAGTGTTGGCCCAGGTGCCCCAGGTGGCGGCGCCCCAATCCAGACGCGAGGCGGTGCCTGTGCCCCAGCTGCTGTGGCATACCCTGCGCCACCCGGAGCTGCTGCGCCTGAACCTGGGAATTTTTGTGCTGCATTTTGTGTTGATGGCCAACTTTGTCGCCCTGCCGCTGGTGTTACAGGAGCAGTTGCAAATCGACCGCCAATACCATGGGTTGATTTATTTTCCACTGCTAGCATTGGCGTTTATGGTGATGCTGCCGTTTGTGATCATCGCCGAAAAGCGTCGCCAAATTAAGCCGGTGTTTCTGGCGGCCATTGCGCTCTTGGTGATCACCGAGCTGGTGTTGGTGTGGTTGTCCGGGTGGCGTCTATTGGCCCTGTTCACCCTGTTTTTGTTTTTTGTGGCCTTCAACCTGTTGGAGGCAACCCAGCCTTCTATGGTGAGCAAAATTGCCCCCGCCGGTGCAAAGGGCACGGCCACGGGTATTTACGCCACCTGCCAGGTGCTGGGGGTGTTTGGCGGCGGCGCCCTGGGCGGCTGGCTGCTGCAGTGGCAGGGTATCCCCTGGGTGTTTGCGCTCAATGCGCTACTGGCGCTGGTGTGGCTGGTGGCCGCCTGGGGCATGCGCCCGCCGCGCTTTTTGGCCAGTGTGCTTATCCCCCTGCGCGACCGCGATCCGGAGCAGGTGGCGGTGCGTTTGCGCCAGGTCAGCGGGGTTGCGGAAGTGGTCATTGTCCACTCGGAAAATACGGTTTATCTCAAGGTTGACCAGCAGCAGGTGGATCGCAAAGCGCTGGCGGCGATTGTGGATGACGTGTAGAGTTGTGCGGCGCTCCGCGCCCCGGGAGCAGGCTGTTTTATAGGGGGCAACAGACAGAAACACGAAAGTCGCCAGGCTAATAAACGTCAGGTTACATAGAAGGCGAATACACGGTAAATCAAGAGGAATGCATTATGGCTCGCGGTATTAACAAAGTAATTTTGATCGGCAATGTGGGGCAGGACCCAGAAGTAAAGTACATGCCCTCCGGCGGTGCTGTTACCAACATCAGCGTGGCAACCTCGGAAAGTTGGAAGGACAAAAACACCGGCCAGCAGCAGGAGCGCACCGAGTGGCACCGGGTGGTATTTTTTAATCGCCTGGGTGAGATAGCCGGCGAATATTTGCGTAAAGGCAGCAAGGTTTACATTGAAGGCTCACTGCGCACCCGCAAATGGCAGGCGCAGGATGGTACAGATCGCTACACCACCGAAATCGTTGCCAATGAAATGCAAATGCTCGATGGCCGTGGCGATAACGCGGGTGCTATGGGCGCGGGCATGAATGCCGGCATGGGTGCGGCGGCGGCCATGGGCAACTTCGACCAAAGCCCGCAGTACAACAATGCCCCGGCCCAGGGGGGCGGTTTTAACCAGGGGGGCTACAACCCTAATCAGGGCGGCTATAACCAGGGTGGCCAACAGCCAGCCAATCGCGGTTTTAATCAGCAGCCCCAGGCGCCGCAGCAAAACACCCCGCCGGCGGGTTTTGATAGTTTTGATGACGATATTCCGTTTTGATCCCCGCGCCGGCAGCCTTTATTCAGGGCTGTCGGTGCCAGCTTGACCCTGGGCTGGGTTACTCCCGGTCGCTCGAGTTTGCATAACTACAAGAAACACCAAACAGCGAAAGGATGTACAAGTTGAAAGACGATAAACCTACCTCATTTGATATTGCCTACCGTGCAGGCGTGTCCCAATCCACAGTATCCCGCGCGCTGCGCAACAGCCCCTTGGTGAACGAAGAAACTCGTCTCAAGGTGCAGCAAATTGCCCGCGAGCTGAATTACAAGGTGGATAAAAACGCCAGCAGCCTCCGTTCCCAACAAACCAAAACCATTGCATTGCTGCTGTGCGAAGACCATGGCACTGGCGACTCGCTGATCAACCCGTTTTTTCTTTCCATGCTGGGCAGTATTACCCGTGCCAGTGCCAGCAGGGGGTTTGATTTGCTGATTTCTTTCCAGCAATTCAGCGAGGATTGGCACGCCGACTACGAGGACGCCAACCGCGCCGATGGCATCATCTTCCTCGGCTATGGCGATTACGAAGGCTTTGTGAAAAAGCTGACTTACCTCACCGAAGCCGGTGCCCACTTTATTACCTGGGGGCCAGTGCTGGAGGGGCAGCCGGGGGTTTCCATCGGCTGCGATAACTTCAACAGCGCCTATCACGCCGCCCAGCATTTAATTCAGCTGGGGCGCAAAAATATCGCCTTTTTGGGGGATGTATCCGAGCACAGCCCCGAATTTGCCGACCGCTATCACGGTTTTTGCAAAGCCTTGACAGAGGCCGGCATGGGGGTGGATGCCCAGTTGCAAGTAGCGGCAGAAACCTCGGAAGAAGAGGGCTATAAAGCCACCCTGAGCCTGCTGCAGCGCCGGGTGAAGTTTGATGCCATCTTCGGTGCCAGTGACCTGATCGCCATAGGCGCCATGAAGGCCCTGGAAGAAGCCGGGCTGAATGTGCCGCGCGATGTGGCGGTCATGGGTTTTGATGATATCCCCATGGCTTCCTACACCCATCCTCCGCTGACCACCGTGCGCCAGGACACCTTGCTGGCGGGCGAGCTGCTGGTGGAAAACCTGCTCAAGCTGGTGGAGGGCGAGCGGCCAGAATCCATGCTGCTGCCGGCCAAGTTGGTGGTGCGTGGCTCCTGTGGCGAGGCGCCAATCAAGGGCTAGCCGCTCAAAGAAATGCGCGGTACAAAAACAAAGCCCGCTCCGGTTACCCGGGGCGGGCTTTGTGGTTTTAGCACTGTGGGCCGCGGTTAGTGGCCTTGCAGTGTCAGCTCCGCTGCTACCGGGTCGCTGGTGTCTTTCACCAGCAACACCGAGACGGCACCCAGGATCATGGCCACACCGGCCAGTACCACAATGTAAATCGCCTGGTTATCAAACGCATAACGCAGGATTTGGCCGGCCACCAGGCCAGATACAATTTGCGGTGCCGCAATGGTGAAGTTAAAGATTCCCATATAAATGCCGGTTTTGTCGGCCGGCAGCGAGCCAGCCAGGATGGCGTAGGGCATGGCGAGTATCGCTGCCCAGGCAATGCCGATGCCAATCATCGGGAAGATCAGGTTAAGCGCGCCCTGGGGAATAGTGACCTGGGTCACCAGCAGGTTGACGTCTACCAGGGTGGCATCGTGCATAAACATAAAGCTGATATAGCCCAGGCCGCCGGCCAGCAGCGATAGGGAGTAAGTGAGCTTGCGCCCGATCTTATTGGCGATGCGGGTCAGTACCAGGGAGAAAATCGCCGCAAACAATGAATAGGCCGCAAAGATAATGCCCACCCAGTCGCCTGCTGCACCCTTGGCCGCCGCTATCTCGGCGGGAATGCTATCCAGGCTGTGCAGGTAGTCCGGGTCGAACCATTTGGCCTCTATCCCCCAAATGTGCTGGGTAATGGCCGGGGTGGTGTACACCCACATAATGAACAGCGCAAACCAGGAGAAAAACTGCACCAACGCCAGCTGGCGCATGGTTTTGGGCATATGGATAAATAGCTGCCAAAAGCCCGCCAGGCGCTTGCCCACGGAGGCTTTGGGGGCTGCGGCGGTGGCAGTTAGGCCTTTATAGCGGTTGTATTCTTCGGGCGGATATTCCTTGGTGCGGAATACGGTCCAGAGCACAGTGCCTAGCATCACACTGGCGCCAATGTAAAAGGCCCAGGTAACTGTGGGAGCCACTTCACCCTTGGCGGCGGTGTTCTCCAGGCCGATCACATTGGTCAGCAGGAAGGGCAGGATGGAGCCAATCACGGCGCCTATGTTGATCAGCAGGGCCTGTACCGAGTAGCCAAGGGTGCGCTGTTCGCTGGGCACCATATCGGATACCAGGGCGCGGAAGGGCTGCATGGTGACGTTGAACGCGCCGTCCATCAGCGCCAGCATCAGGCCGCCAAACAGCATGGGCGCCATGATGGAAACAAACAGCGGCGCGTTAGGCATTAACAGCATACCCAGGGCCGCCGCTATGGCGCCGCCGAGGATAAACGGGTTGCGGCGCCCAAGGCGGTTCCAGGTGCGGTCGGAAGCGGCGCCGACAATAGGCTGCACCAGCAATCCCATCACCGGGGCAGCCAGCCAAAATAGCGAGAGGGAGTGCAAATCTGCACCCAAATCAGACAGTACCCGGCTGACGTTAGCGTTTTGCAGCGCAAAACCAAATTGCACGCCCAGGAAGCCAAAGCTGACATTCCATACCTGCCAAAAGGGTAGAGAGGGTTGTTTCATAGCCTATTGCCCGTGTTATTAACTTATTAAATTGCCGTGGCTGGATTGCCATTAAAAAAACAACTGCGGAACCCTGGGGATTCCGCAGTTTTTGCTCCCGCTGTGACTGCGGGAGATGATTGGCCGCGCGATCATACTACCTGGCGGTGAATTTACTCACTTTTTTGTGCATAGCGGGCCTCGGTACTGGCGTTTCTATCCCACACCTTGCCATCGCTATAGCTGCGCAGCAGTTTGATGTACTCGGCGTGGGTCCAGGCCAGGGGGGTAGCAGAGTTGGTGCCTTCGCCCAAGGGGTAGTTGTACACCGAGTTGTCGCCCACGCCGTCCCACACCTGCTCGGGCAGCATCATGCCTTCGTTGGCAAAAAGCTCCATGGCTTTAACATAGGTGTTGCGCAGGGCGTTAATGTCCAGGCTGTTGCTGGTTTTGGCCAGCTCCAGCTCGTAGTGGCCGCGCTCACCGGTGAAGAAGGGCCATACGCGGCCGCGCTGGCCGGGGGTGTTGGTAT
>CAMLRI010000181.1 GCA_946482385.1 uncultured Cellvibrio sp. | reverse complement strand
ATCCTTGTAGAGAGCTCTCGCCCCAGTTGCCCCCAGCGAACTACTGTATTGGCAAAAGATTCGAAAGCCTGCGCCAACTCAGCTTCTGGCACCCCGGTTGCCAAGGCGTAGCTGGCATCGGCAACATGAGAAACTATAGCAAGAATGGCGTCAAATTCATCATAAATAGCGTTGGGGCTGATTTTATGATTCATATGACTATTTGTCACCCAGTTTAACGCATTATTCCACTCATCTTCCCGGACTATATATCCCTGCATAAAGCCTCGCGCCCACTGCTCTATATCGGGGCGCGCTTCCAGAAGCCTAGCATATACCGTTGAACAGGGTAAATTGCACAAGTTTCTGGCAACTTGGTCGGTATGGAACTGATAAAGTGCAGCCAACTGCAAGCGGATTAACTCCTGCTCAGCAGCAGAAGCATAGGCAGGTTCCTGCTCATTGAATACCAAGGGCATCCAATCCAGGTTTTCCGATCCCCCTGGCGCCACGCACAGGGCGCGCACATAACCATCCAACTGGTAAAAGTCCATGCTGTAAGCCGGGCACCGGGGGGATTCCAACAGCGCCCTTAATTCTGTCAGCGCCGGCCTCTCAACCGGCAGCACCTGTGTACTCATACCTATGTACTTATACCTCTCCATTCGTAGTAAACCACTCTAAACACCACACCTGAAACTGAAATACCGGCCTTAAAAAGAGGTGCGACGATACTCGCGGTATTCGGGATACCAAAAACGCTTTTCGATTTGCTGATCAATCAATTCCGGCGGTATAGGCAGTGCCACACCATCGGCGATTGCCTGCACTATCACTGCCTTGGCGATCAACTTGCTCACATCGCGAATCGACTCCAGAGGCGGCAAGAGCGCCCCCCTGCCCTCGCGCACTATGGGTGAACTGGCCGCCAAAGCGCGGCTGGCTGCCATCAACATGCCATCGGTAATACGCCGCGCCTTGCAGGTAATAACCCCCAGGCCAATACCGGGGAATATGTAGCTGTTGTTGCACTGGGCAATATCGTAATGCTGGTCGCCCATATCCACGGGAGGGAAAGGGCTACCCGTTGCCACCATGGCCTTGCCCCCGGTCCAACGCAAAATATCCACCGGCTGAGCCTCTACCTGGGAGGTGGGGTTGGATAACGGCAGGATAATGGGGCGCTCGCACCTGGCCTGCATGGCGTCGACCACCGCCTTGGTAAACAGACCGGCCTTGCCCGACACCCCAATCAGCACGCTGGGGCCAGCATGGCGCACCACATCCAGCAATTCAATTTTCTCGGCATCCCCTAGCCCCCACTGGGCAACTACCGCTTCAGGTGTCGCCAGAACCCGCTGGAAATCAAAGAGGTTGGGCGATGACTCTCGCAACAAACCATCGATACTGAGCAGATAAATACGCCCCCGGGCCTCGGCCTCGCTCAGTCCCTCGGCCATCATCTGTTTAACAATATGCTCGGCAATACCGCAGCCAGCGGAACCCGCCCCCGCAAATACCACCCGCTGTTGCGCCAGGGTTTCCCCCTTGGCCTGGCAGGCCGACATCAAAGTGCCGACAGTTACCGCCGCGGTACCCTGGATATCGTCGTTAAAACAACACAGCTGGTCGCGATAGCGCTGTAACAAGGGGGTGGCGTGATCCTGGGCAAAATCCTCAAACTGCAATAAGGCATCTGGCCAACGCATTTTCACGGCCTGGATAAACTCATCGACAAAAGCGTAATAGTCGTCGCCGGTAATGCGGGGATGGCGCCAGCCCATATACATAGGGTCATCTAACAGGGCCGCATTATTGGTACCCACATCCAGGGTGATAGGTAAGGTATAGGCGGGGCTAATCCCACCACAGGCGGTATAAAGTGCCAATTTGCCGATGGGGATTCCCATACCACCTATGCCCTGGTCGCCCAAACCGAGGATACGCTCGCCATCGGTAACAACGATCACTTTGACATTCTGCTTGGTGGCGTTTTGCAACATATCCTCAATGCGGTCGCGATCGGGATAGGAAATAAACAAACCGCGTTTGCGCCGGTAAATCTTCGAAAACTGCTGGCAGGCAAGCCCCACGGTGGGGGTGTAAATCAAGGGCATGATTTCTGCCAAATGGTCAGTTACCAAGCGAAAATACACAGTCTCATTGGTATCTTGGATATTGCGCAGGTAAATATGCTTATCCATAGGCGTTTGGAACGCACACAGCTGCTGGTAGACCCGCGCCTCCTGCTCTTCAATTGTTTCAATGTTGTAGGGCAACAAGCCCTCCAAATTAAATTGCTGCCGCTCGCGCTGGCTAAAGGCGCTGCCTTTGTTTAACAGTGGGGCTTCGAGGAGTGCGGGGCCAGCAAAGGGAATGTAAATGGGGCGTTTTTTCGACATGGCATAAACTTCAGCTGTGCATGGAATTGCCGGCAACCATAGCGCACTTAATCGGCGACAACCAGCCAAAGCGGGAGATAATTTTTATTCATAAAATGCCGCAGGGTAGAATAGCCGACGCTTAATCAACGAGGTGTACTCTACAATGCAAATTCAGGATTTTTTGAACAAACTTTATGCAGAACCCGCGAGCATCAGCTTTAGCGATACCATCACCACTATAGATGCCAACTACCACTTTACCCCCACCCGCTTTTGCAATGGCAACCAGGTCAACGAGGCTGGGCAAAACTCCGGTTCCTGCAAGCTATTCAGCTTTGCGCGCCTGCAGGGCTTGAGCGAACAGCAAACCCTGGCCTGCTTTGGCGATTACTACCGTATTGATGTACTGCAGCATCCGGATAAAAACGATCACCAAAATATCCGTAACTTTATGCAACAGGGCTGGGCCGGTGTGAATTTTGATGGCGAGGCACTGCAACCGCTCCAGCGCCACAATTAACCCACGCGAAGATCCACCCCAAAACAACAAAGCCCGCTAATGCGGGCCTTGTCGTTTGACGATGATGATTACTTGCCGAATCCCGGCGGCAACATACCGCCACCCGGCATAACGCCACCCAGACCGCGCATCATTTTTTGCATGCCGCCGCCCTTCATTTTGCCCATCATCTTCGCCATTTGCTTATGCTGTTTCAGCAATCGGTTGAGATCCTGGATTTGGGTGCCCGAGCCCATGGTAATACGACGCTTGCGTGAACCGCTCAAATCATCGGGGTTGCGGCGCTCCTCGGGAGTCATGGAGTTGATAATCGCCTCCATGGTTTTGAACTGCTTATTCATGTTGGCCGTTTGCGCCATTTGCGCCACATTGCCCAAGCCGGGAAGCTTATCGAGCATGGAGGTCAGGCCGCCCATGTTTTGCATTTGCTGCAACTGGTCGCGCAGGTCTTCCAAATCAAACTTCTGGCCCTTGGTGACTTTTTTAATCAGTTTTTCAGCCTTGGCCTTGTCGACATTGCGCTCTACCTGCTCAATCAGCGAGAGCACATCGCCCATACCGAGAATGCGCGAGGCAATACGCTCGGGGTGGAAAGGCTCCAGGGCATCCACCTTTTCGCCCATACCCAAAAACTTAATGGGCTTGCCTGTGATATGGCGCACCGACAGAGCCGCACCGCCACGGGCATCACCGTCGGCCTTGGTGAGGATCACACCGGTCAGCGGCAGCGCATCGTTAAAGGCCTTGGCGGTGTTCACCGCGTCCTGGCCGATCATGGCATCTATTACAAACAGGGTTTCAATAGGCTTGAGGGCGGCATGCAGGTCTTTAATCTCCACCATCAAGTCTTCATCGATATGCAGGCGACCAGCGGTGTCGACAATCAGCACATCAAAGAACTGTTTTTTGGCGTGATCCAACGCATGGCGCGCAATATCCAGTGGCTGCTGCTCACCACTGGAAGGGAAAAATTCAACCCCCACTTCACCCGCCAGGGTTTGCAATTGCTGGATAGCCGCCGGACGGTATACGTCGGCGCTCACCACCAAGACTTTTTTCTTCTCACGCTCTTTCAGGAAGCGCGCCAACTTGGCCACAGAGGTCGTTTTACCCGCACCCTGCAGGCCCGCCATCAGAATAATCGCCGGCGGTTGCTGTGCCAGGTTCAGGCTCTCGTTGGCCTGCCCCATAGTGGCAATCAGCTCTGCCTCAACAATCTTGAGGAACTGCTGCCCGGGGTTAAGCGCTTTGCTAATTTGTTGCCCCAGGGCACGGCTGCGCACCTGGTCGATAAAGGCCTTGACCACCGGCAGCGCCACATCGGCCTCCAGCAGCGCCTTGCGCACGTCGCGCAGGGCATCCTTGATATTGTCTTCACTCAGGCGCGCCTTACCGGTAAGGCTGCGCAGTGTGTGGGATAAGCGATCGGTTAAATTCTCAAACATAGCCTGTCTCTAACATAAGAGGTGATGCAAACCGGAGCAGCCCGGCCGGAAAACTGGCGGCGATTATACCCCCAAATTCCCCATAATTTGCGCGCGATTAACAACGGCGATCCAAATAAGGGGATTTCTCATTCCCTTCAAAAGCGCCGCGCCTTGTGACACACTGGGCGCCCGGTTCAGCTTGCCAATGGAATAGATAGCGGCATGATTACCCACTCACTCACACAAAGCGCCAATCTTGCCGCCCTGGTTATTTACAGCCTGGCCAGCTTGTATTTTGTGCTGCGCCTGCTGCGCCAACACAGCCTGGAGCGCCGCAGCCTCCTGCTCACCGCCGCCGTCGCGCTGGCGGTTCACGGCATCGGCGTTTTCGCCGGGCACTTCCAGCGCGACGGCTTCCAGCTCAGTTACTTTGCAGTTTCCTCGCTGATTTTTTGGGTAATCAACTTATTAGTGCTGATCAGCAGCCTGAAAAAAGCCCTGCACAATTTATTTGTGCTGCTGTTTCCACTCTCGGCCTTATCGCTATTGGCGGTAGTGAACAGCGACCAACAAACCGGCCACCTGCTCAATTACTCCATCGCCAGCCATGTACTCTTGTCGATCCTGGCCTACAGCCTGCTCACCATCGCCAGCCTGCAAGCATTGCTGCTGGCCTACCAAACCCGCCAGCTCAAACACAAACAGCTGACCCCGGGGATGCGCTTGCTGCCCCCCCTACAAACCATAGAAACCCTGCTGTTTGAATTGCTGTGGGTGGGGGAAATTATGCTCACCCTAGCCATAGCCTCGGGCTTTTGGTTTTTGGAAGATATGTTTGCCCAACACCTGGTGCACAAAACGGTGTTTTCGCTCTGCGCCTGGGTAATTTATGCGGTGTTATTGTGGGGCAGATGGCAGCTGGGCTGGCGTGGCAACAAAGCTATCCGCTGGGCACTGGCCGGTTTTGTGTGCCTAATGCTCGCCTATTTCGGCAGCCGCTTAGTGGTGGAAATTATTTTGCAGCGCAGCTGGTAAGGCTGCATTAGGGTTTGGGCGGCGCCTCATCATCCTGATCGCCCTGCCCCAGCCAAGGCTCGGCGGTGCGCTTTCTCCACAAATAAATCAACCAACCCACCAAAGCTGCCACTACCATTAAGCCTAATAACACTATAAAGATGGCCAGTAGGTAAACACCCAATTCGCCCAAATCCAAACCCCAGCCATAAGCCAGCACCGCCAGCAAGCAA
>CAMLRI010000180.1 GCA_946482385.1 uncultured Cellvibrio sp. | reverse complement strand
CGCCCAGAAAGCATTGATGTAGTTGGGGCGGGAATTGCGGTAGTCGATGTAGTAGGCGTGTTCCCACAGGTCGATGGTCAGGATAGGAGTCACTGAAGCATCGGTCAGCGGGGTAGCGGCATTGCTGGTGTTCACAATGGCCACTGAACCGTCTGCCTTTTTCACCAACCAGGTCCAGCTGGAAGCAAAGTTGTTGATGGCAGAGTTGGTGAAATCTTCTTTGAATTTATCGAAAGAACCAAAAGCCTTGGTGATGGCATCGGCCACAGCACCGGTAGGAGCGCCGCCGCCGTTGGGGCTCAGGCAGTGCCAGTAGAAAGTGTGGTTCCAAATTTGTGCCGCGTTGTTGAATACGGGGCCAGAGGAAGACTTGATTACCTCTTCCAGGCTTTTGCCTTCGAATTCGGTGCCGGGAACCAGGGTGTTGAGTTTATCCACATAGGCTTTGTGGTGTTTGCCGTGGTGGTAATCCAGAGTTTCTGCAGAGATGTGCGGAGCCAGTGCATCTTTAGCGTAGGGCAGTGCGGGTAATTCAAAAGCCATGGGAGTTCTCCTAGTTCACGGTTGTGTCTGTTCAATCGGTATTGCAGTTCAATCGGTGTTGCGATACGGGGCGAATGATAACAACAAATCCCCCGATCTTTCGTAAAAATTCACTATGGGTATTTGCAGCAGAGGCCGGATAAATCTGTGCCCGCTTAAAACAATTGCGGCCCACTAGGGGCCGCAATTATGTGTGGGTTGGCTTACATCATGCCGCCCATACCACCCATGCCACCCATATCAGGTGCCGCAGGTTTGTTGTCTTCCGGCAGATCGGCCACCATGGCTTCGGTGGTGATCATCAAACCAGCAATAGAACCAGCCGCTTGCAGTGCAGTGCGGGTTACTTTGGCTGGGTCGAGGATACCCATGTCGATCATGTCGCCATATACGCCAGTGGCAGCGTTGTAGCCGAAGTTGCCAGTGCCTTTTTTCACGGCATCAGCCACTACTGATGGCTCGTCGCCAGCGTTGGCTACGATTTGACGCAGCGGCGCTTCCATAGCGCGACGGGCGATAGCAATACCGGCGTTCTGGTCTTCGTTGTCGCCTTTCAGGTTGGCAATAGCAGCTACCGCGCGGATCAGTGCAGTACCACCGCCGGGAACCACGCCCTCTTCCACTGCAGCGCGGGTGGCGTGCAGGGCATCTTCCACACGGGCTTTCTTCTCTTTCATTTCCACTTCGGTAGCGGCGCCCACTTTAATCACGGCAACACCGCCGGCCAGTTTGGCAACGCGCTCTTGCAGTTTTTCGCGGTCGTAATCGGAAGTGGTTTCTTCGATTTGCACGCGAATTTGTTGTACGCGGGCTTTGATTTCGTCGGCTTTACCAGCACCGTCAACAATGGTGGTGTTGTCTTTGTTCATGGTGACGCGCTTGGCAGTACCCAGGTGCTCCAGGGTGGCGCTTTCCAGATCCAGGCCCACTTCTTCAGAGATCACAGTACCGCCAGTCAATACAGCTATATCTTGCAGCATGGCTTTACGGCGATCGCCAAAGCCTGGCGCCTTAACAGCGGCCACTTTAACGATACCGCGAATGTTGTTAACCACCAGGGTCGCCAGGGCTTCGCCTTCCACGTCTTCAGCAACGATGATCAGCGGCTTGCCGGATTTGGCTACGCCTTCCAATACGGGCAGCAATTCGCGGATGTTGGAGATTTTTTTGTCGACCAACAGGATGAACGGATGATCGTGCTCAACGCTCATGCTGTCCTGGTTGTTGATGAAGTAGGGAGACAGGTAACCGCGGTCGAACTGCATACCTTCTACCACGTCCAGCTCGTTTTCCAGGCTGGTGCCTTCCTCAACGGTGATTACACCCTCTTTGCCTACTTTTTCCATGGCTTCTGCAATCAGCGAGCCTACGGAAGTGTCGCTGTTGGCGGAGATGGTGCCCACCTGGGCAATGGCTTTGCTATCCACACAGGGAACCGCAATGGCTTGCACGTGCTTAACAGCTTCGATAATGGCTTTGTCGATACCGCGCTTGAGATCCATGGGGTTCATGCCGGCAGCAACAGATTTCAAACCTTCGTTAACAATGGCTTGCGCCAGTACAGTGGCGGTGGTGGTGCCGTCGCCCGCATCGTCAGACGCTTTGGAGGCAACTTCTTTCACCATTTGCGCGCCCATGTTTTCAAACTTGTCTTTCAAGTTGATTTCTTTGGCAACGGATACACCGTCTTTGGTGATGGTGGGTGCGCCGAAGGATTTTTCCAGCACTACGTTGCGGCCTTTAGGGCCGAGGGTGGCTTTTACTGCATCGGCGAGGATGTTGACACCGGCCAACATGCGTTGACGTGCGCTATCACCAAATTTAACTTCTTTTGCTGCCATGATGTTTTTACCTTTCAGAAATTCGTTAACACTGGGTCAATAAAGTGGCAAAGCCCGGGCTTATTCCAGCACGGCTTTGATGTCGGATTCATTGAGGATAACCAGCTCTTCGCCGTCGATGGTGATGGTGTCGCTACCAGCGTATTTGCCGAACACCACTGTATCACCCACTTTTACATCCAGGGGGCGCAGCTCGCCGCTGGTGAGTACGCGGCCATTGCCTACGGCAACCACTTCACCCTGATTGGGTTTTTCTTTGGCGGAGCCAGACAGGATGATGCCGCCAGCAGTTTTGGTTTCTTCTTCTTTACGGCGAACCACAACGCGGTCGTGTAATGGACGAATTTTCATGAACGTATGTCTCCTAACATTCGATTTGTGTTGTGAGCAATATGCAGGTTTGGAACCGGGCAGCCACTGCCAGCAAGCTGGCGGCAGCTAATCTTGGGTTCCGGCCTGTGACATATAGGGACGGCCCCGCAGGTTTCAAGGCCATCACCTGGCCGCCAATTCACGGGGGCACCCGGGAAGCGGTGGCCGAAAAGCGGGTGACAGCTATCTGGGGCTGGGATCGGGGATTTCAACCACTGGGTAAAAAAAATCTGTATGGCGGGGTTTATTGGCCGGGCTTGTCGGGCGAAGGGGGCTTTTGCCCCGGGGCGGGCAACAGCTCTCCCTCTATAACATCCACAGGTTCATCAGCGGATGGGCGGCCAGAGCCCTGGTGCTCATAAACATTGCCGCGCTGGAATGGATTAGGGGATGCCTGAAATGGGTTGTGGGAGGCATCGAAACCGGTAGACTGGAATTGGCCATTAGCCATCAGCCGGCCCAGGATGCGCCTGAACAACCAGCGGCGCAGGGGTTTGATCAGGCACAACAGCGCCAGCAAGTCGGACACTATGCCAGGCACAATGAACAGTACCGCCGCCAGGCCTTTGCACAGCCCATCGACCAGGTCTTCACCCGGCTGGCCGCCGCTGCGCATGGCCTGGGTGGCGCGCATCATGCTGGCCGGCCCCTGCACCCGCAGCAGGTTGAGGCCGAGCATCAGGGCGGCAATCAGCCAAACCAGGGTGCCGACAAAACCCAGTTCGCTGATAAGCGCAATGGAGAGGATGATTTCCAGAAGCAGAAAAATAGGGAAAAACGCTAGGGGCATAATGGTATTGACTCAAACAGAGGGAAACCTGGGCAGTCTATCATTTACCGCCCGCTACCACTTGTAACTGACCCCCACCGACATGCGGGTATCGGCGCGCTCTTTGGTGGGGAGCGGCTCGTTATCCACCCAATAATCCACCTTAAGTTCGGAGTAGACCTGGTTGAGGATCAGGGTGCTGAGGCCAGAGGCGGTTTTCAGCTGCCAGTTGTGCGCATCTTCCAGGGAATAGAGCAGCTCGTTGTTGTGGAAAAAAGCGATACCGCCGGGGAATTCGTAGCGAAAATCGGTGGCGGCGCGCAGGGCGCCATAGGCGGCACTTTCATCGGGTACCTGCCCTGGGTCTTCGGGGGTTTCAAAGGTTTGGTCGATATAAGCCAGACCCAACTGCTGCGACAGCGCCGTTTTGCGCAGCTCCCAAAACTGGTAGCCACCACCGCTGCCGAGCATCGCCTGCTGCGCCAGGCCGCGCCGCTCATCGCCGGTCAGGCTGACACTGTTGTACCAGAACCACTGGGTGCGAAAAAACCAGTCGAACGAATAGTAACTGCCCCAGCGCACCATAGGGTCTATGGCATCCCAGGATGCCAGGGCATATTCACCCCCCAGTACATGGCGATACTCGCCGTTGCGCAGGCGGGCTTCAGCCTGCAGGTTCCACTCCTGGCGCCGCTCGTTGCCATCGGCATAGGCGCCCCAAAAGTTGAGCTTACCGCTGCTGCGCGTTACTCCGCGCACATAGTCCTCGTAGGGCATCAGGGTTTTCAGGGTGAGTACCGGGGCGCGCTTGGCGGTGGCCGCGGCACCTTCGCCGCAGTGGTACACCAAAAATTCATCGCGCAGGCCTTCTATGCGGCAGGACTGCTTGTTACCGGCAATTTTGTAGGGTTTATCGCTGTGGATTTGAGTGATACGGCGCTTGGGGATGCGCAGCTCGCCGAAATTGTCCGAGCGCCACACCAGCTCATCGCCTTCGATACGCTCCGGCTCGCCCTGGATACGGTCGCCATTGTCCAGCTCCACCAACCCTGCCTGGGCGGGCACGGCAGTTAGCAAGATAGCCAATAGCGTGATAAGACTGCCCATCAGCGGCGATAAGCGCGGCATAAAACCAAGGGATATAAACGTCATGCCGGTATTAGACGAAGCCCCGGCCGCTGCCGGCAAACCAAAAAATGTTAATTTAGGTTAGCCATGCCTTTACTTATACCCCCGGGATCATCCATGAGCATCCAAGCTGTACACCAACAAGCGATTTTCCTGGCCCTTTCCAGCATTCCCGCCGGCCGGGTGGTGACCTACGGCCAGTTGGCCGCACTGGCGGGCTTACCCCGCGCCGCACGCCTGGCGGGGCGCTGTTTGCGCGAGCTGCCGGAAGATAGCCAGCTGCCCTGGCACAGGGTGATTAACGCCCAGGGGCGGCTGTCGCTGCCCGAGGGGTCGGAGGCTTATGAATTGCAACGTAAACGTTTAGGGGATGAGGGGGTGGAATTGGTGCGGGGCAAAATTAATCTGCGCCGCTTTGGCTGGTTGGCGCCGGGCGGGCTTTAAAGGCGCGGCTGATCACCAGCAACAACACCAGACTGGGAATGACCATCAGCGAGGTGAGCAGCAAAAACACCACCCAGTTGCCGTTAAGGGCATCCACCAGTTCACCGCTAAAGGACGACAGCGTGGTGCGCCCCAGGTTGCCGAGGGAGGCGAGCAGCGCATACTGGGCCGCGGAAAAGGCGCGGCCAGTCAGCCAGCTTAAAAAGGCGACAAAGGCCACCGAGGAAAAGGCCGTGGTGAAGTTATCCACCAAAATCGCCGCCAGGAACAGCGGCTCGCTGGGGCCAACCAGGGCAATCAGGGCAAACATCAAATTGCTGGCCGCCATGGCTATGCCGCCAATCAGCAGGCCGCGCACCAGGCCAAAGCGCACGCTCACCAAACTACCCAGCAGGGTAAATACGCAGGTGGCACCCCAGCCCACCAGCTTGGAATACTGGGCGATCTGCTCGTTGCTAAAACCCACCT
>CAMLRI010000179.1 GCA_946482385.1 uncultured Cellvibrio sp. | reverse complement strand
GGATGTGGCGGCGTTGACCCAGCTTAAGGGAATTGGGGTTAAAAAGGCCGAGGCGATAGTGGCTTGGCGTGCTGCCAATGGCAAGTTCAAAACCATCGAGCAGTTGATGGACGTTAAGGGTATTGGCGAGGCAACCTTGGAGGCTAACCGCGATAAGATCAGCATTTAGCCAGGCAAAAGATTGCTGCGTAGCCAGGTGAATTTTGCTTTAATAGAAGGCCCGCTAACCCCGGGCCTTTTTTATTGATACGAGGCAATCTATGCAGGCTTCTGGTTCCCGGATTATTGTGGCCATGGATTATGACAATCTGGCCGATTGTGTGGCCATGGCACAGCGCCTATCTCCGCGTGATTGTCGTCTGAAAGTTGGCAAAGAGCTGTTTACCGCTTGCGGCCCCGCGGTGGTCGAATCCCTGATGAAGCTGGGTTTCGAGGTATTTCTCGATCTTAAATTCCACGATATTCCCAATACTACCGCCAAGGCCGTAAAAGCAGCTGCTGAATTAGGGGTGTGGATGGTTAATGTCCATGCTTCTGGTGGTATGCGTATGTTGGCGGCTGCACGCGAACTACTGGATGCCCGCACAGGCGCGCGCCCACTGTTGATTGGCGTCACCGTGTTGACCAGCATGGAGCAGGCCGACCTGCAGGGTGTAGGTATTAACCGAACCCCTGAAGAGCAGGTGGCGCTCTTGGCGGATTTGAGCCATAAGGCGGGCTTGGATGGTATTGTTTGCTCTGCGCGTGAAGCATCGCTGATGCGCGACCGCTATGGTGCGGAATTTTGTTTGGTTACCCCGGGTATTCGCTTGGCTGATTCACCGGCGGATGATCAGCGCCGCACATTGACACCGCGCGAGGCCCTGGAGCAGGGTAGTAGTTATTTGGTAATAGGGCGCCCCATTACCCAAGCGGCTGACCCGCTTGCCGCCTGCCATCATATTTTGCAGTCCATTGGCTAGATTAATTATTGTGATGCTGTGTTAAACATCCATACACAGCATTTTTTGCACGGGAATTTATTGTGACGCTCAGCAGCTCCCCCCAGGTTATTACTATTGACGGCCCTAGTGGGTCTGGCAAAGGCACGCTGAGCCAAATGTTGGCGCAGCATTTGGGTTATCACCTGCTCGATAGCGGGGCCCTATATCGTTTGGTCGCTTTGGCGGCGATTAATCAGCAAGTGAATTTGCAGGATCAAGCCGCCTTGGCAGAGGTGGCGGCCAATCTGGATGTTCGTTTTGTCGTTGATGGGGCTGCAACAAAAATTCTACTTTGTGCACTGGATGTCACTAATGCAATTCGCTCCGAGGCAGTGGGTATGGCAGCTTCGCAAGTGGCAGCTTATCCGCCAGTGCGTGCTGCATTACTGGAGCGCCAGCGTGCCTTTGCCCTTGCTCCTGGCTTGGTGGCCGATGGTCGCGATATGGGCACCACGGTATTTCCTGCGGCGGCAAAAAAAATCTTCCTAACGGCTAGTGCCGAAGCGCGTGCTGATCGCCGCTGTAAGCAGCTGGTCGCCAAAGGTATGGCTGCCAATTGGGATGATGTGGTGAGGGATATTCGTGAACGGGATGAGCGGGACAGCAACCGTAGCGCATCGCCACTCAAGCCCGCTGAGGATGCGCATGTTATTGACAGCACTCACATGAATATCGAGCAGGTGTTCGCTGCCATGCTGGCGATAGTGAATGCATAGGTCATTGCGCTCGGTTGCGCAGATCAAGTGACACCAAACAGTAAAAATCTGTATATAGGCTAGCGTGCAGCAATAAATTGATAAGTCTCCTGCGGGAGGCGCACATAATCAAGCTCGCAAAAAAAACCAACATCGGTCCAACAAACGCCCTGATGCACAGCCTTTGTCGCTGTGTCCTGATAATTTAAATCATTGGAACCCGGTATGAATCTCTCTTGTTTCAAAGCCTACGATATTCGCGGCAAACTTGGCGACGAGCTAAATGAAGATATTGTTTATCGTATTGGTCGCGCTTTTGCGCGTTTTTTGCGGCCAGCCAATGTGGTGGTGGGCGGTGATGTGCGTTTGACCAGCGCTGCGCTCAAAACTGCCTTGAGCAATGGTCTGCGCGATGAAGGTGTTAATGTTATTGATATAGGCATGGTTGGCACAGAGGAAATTTATTTTGCCACCAGCCACCTGCAAGCCGATGGCGGCATAGAAATAACCGCTAGCCATAACCCTATTGATTACAATGGCATGAAGTTGGTGCGTGCAGGTTCCCAACCTATTAGTGGCGATTCCGGACTGCATGAAATCAAACGCTTGGCTGAGGAAAATCAATTTGGTGTGGCGGTGGGTGCGCGCGGTAGCTACAGCGAAGTGTCCACTTTGGATGCTTATGTACAACATTTGCTGCGCTATGTGGATGTCAGCCAATTAAAACCCTTGAAGCTGGTGGTTAATGCGGGGAATGGTGCTGCGGGGCATGTTATTGATGCTATCGAAAAATACCTGCCGTTCGAGTTTATCAAAATTAACCATCAGCCTGATGGTACTTTTCCCAACGGTATTCCCAATCCTCTATTGGTTGAAAATCGCTCTTCAACCAGTGATGCGGTAAAAGCCCACAAGGCTGATATGGGTATTGCTTGGGATGGCGATTTTGATCGCTGCTTTCTGTTCGATGAGCGCGGTGAATTCACGGAAGGCTATTACATTGTTGGTTTGCTGGCGGAAGCGTTTTTGCTGAAAAATCCGGGCGCTAAAATTATTCACGATCCGCGTTTGACTTGGAATACCCAGGATGTGGTTACCGCTGCGGGTGGGGTGGCGGTGCAATCTAAAACTGGCCACGCATTTATTAAAGAACGTATGCGTGAAGAGGATGCGGTTTATGGTGGTGAAATGAGTGCCCACCATTATTTTCGCGATTTCTTTTATTGCGACAGCGGCATGATTCCCTGGTTGCTGGTGGCTGAATTACTCAGCCGCAAAAATCAACCCTTGTCCTCCTTGTTGGAAGATAGAATCGCCAAATTTCCTTCGCCGGGTGAAATTAACAGCCATGTGGCAGATGCCAAATTGGCCATTCAAAAGGTGTTGGATCGCTATCAGGCCGAGGCTTTGGTGGTTGATAAAACGGATGGTATTAGTCTGGAATTTGCAGACTGGCGTTTTAATTTAAGAATGTCTAACACTGAGCCGGTTGTCAGGCTGAATGTGGAGTCTCGCGGTAATCTCGCGCTGGTGAATGAAAAAACCGCCGAGGTTCTTCATCTACTTAGAAGTTAATTACTTTTTTCCAAGGAAACACTTATGCAGATTAAAAAGGCGGTAATTCCAGTTGCGGGTTTGGGGACGCGTATGTTGCCTGCTACCAAGGCTATCCCCAAAGAAATGTTGCCGGTGGTGGACAAACCATTAATCCAGTACGTGATTGAAGAGGCGGCTGCTGCAGGCATCAAAGAAATTGTGCTGGTTACTCATGCCAGTAAAAATGCCATCGAAAACCACTTTGATACCAGCTTTGAGCTTGAAGCTCAATTGGAGGCGCGTTTGAAGCGCTCCTTGTTGGCAGAAGTGCGCTCTATTACTCCCCCGGGGTTGACGGTTATTTCTGTGCGTCAGGCAGAGGCCAAAGGTTTGGGGCACGCCATTTTGTGTGCCCGCCCGGTGGTGGGCGATGAGCCTTTTGCGGTGCTTTTGCCAGATGTGTTGATTGATAACGCTGAGTGCAATTTGAAGCAGGATAACTTGGCTGGAATGGTGAGACGCTTCGAGGCCAGTGGTCATAGCCAGATTTTGGTGGAAGAAGTGCCCCATGAGCAGGTGGATAAATACGGGGTGGTGGATTGCTCGGGTGTTGTGATTGCTGCTGGTGAGACGGCACCGGTGAAGGCCATGGTGGAGAAACCTCCGGTAGATGAGGCGCCATCCAATATGGCGATTGTAGGGCGTTATGTGTTGTCCAAAACTACTTGGAACCTGTTGGCTAAAACCATGCCTGGCGCAGGCGGGGAAATTCAATTAACTGACGCGCTTGATGCACTTTTGGAGCAGGAAACTATAGAGGCCTATCAATTGGTGGGTCGCAGCCATGATTGCGGTTCCAAAATGGGTTATCTCAAGGCCATAGTGACCTATGCCGAGCGCCACCCGGAAGTGGGCAAGGATTTTATGGCTTTTCTTAAAACCCAGGTTTAATACTTGTGGTTGCAATGTTTAATCTGTTCAGCTTGGTGTGAGGTAAAGGATCATGATAATTCCTGTTGTTCTTGCTGGAGGTTCGGGCACGCGTTTGTGGCCGCTTTCGCGTCAGCATTATCCCAAGCAGTTGTTGAAACTGTTTGGTGCTCACACCATGTTGCAACAAACTGTGTTGCGTTTGTCTGGGTTGCCGGATTTGGCATCGCCCATAGTGGTGTGTAACCAAGAGCACCGCTTTATGGTGGCCGAACAGCTACATGAAATTGCCATGGGTGATGCGCAGATAATTCTTGAGCCGGTAGGGCGCAATACGGCGCCTGCATTGGCGTTGGCTGCTATCTATGCGCAGGAGCGTGAGCCGGGTGCGATTTTATTGGTGCTGTCAGCGGATCATATGATTCGCGATGTAGCAGCATTTCAAGGTGCTGTGATGCAGGCTATTGAGGCTGCGCGCAAGGGGCATCTGGTGACCTTTGGGGTGACGCCTACCCATCCTGAAACTGGTTACGGTTATATTAAAACCCGCGATCCGGAAATTGCTGGCTGCGCCTATCGTCCGGTTATTGAGTTTGTCGAAAAACCGAATTTGCCTACGGCAGAGGCCTATTTGGCGGCAGGTTGCTATTACTGGAACAGCGGGATGTTTGTGTTTGCGGCCGATGTGTTTTTGCGCGAGCTGAATGAGCAGAGCTCTGATGTGGTGGTGGCGGCTGAGCAGGCCAAGACTTGGTCGGTGCGCGACCTGGATTTTATTCGGGTGGATAGCGAGTCTTTTTCTCAGGCTCCTAATATCTCCATCGATTATGCGCTTATGGAGAAGAGCCATAATGTAGTTTGCGTTCCCCTGAATGCGGGATGGAGTGATGTGGGGGATTGGAAATCCTATTGGGAACTGTCGGATAAAGACGAGGCGGGCAACAGTTTTATCGGCGATAGCCTGGATGTTGGCTCCACCAATACGTTGGTGTTTTCCCAGGACAAGTTGGTCGCCACCCTGGGTGTTGATAATTTGATGATCATCAATACCCCTGATGCGGTGATGGTGGCGCACAAGTCCCAGGCGCAACAAGTGAAGACACTGATAGGGCAGATCGAAAAACTAAAGCGCACCGAGCATTTGCAGCATCGGGAAATATATCGCCCCTGGGGTTGTTACGATGTGGTGGATAACGGTGAGCGCTATCAGGTGAATCGCATCCGGGTTAAGCCGGGCGGAACCCTGTCACTGCAGTTGCACCACCATCGCGCGGAACACTGGATAGTAGTTAAGGGGACAGCCTTGGTGCAGCGCGATGATGAAACCATGTTGCTGTCGGAAAATGAATCCACTTATATCCCGGTTGGAGTTAAGCATCGCTTAAGCAACCCGGGGAAAATCCCGCTGGAAATTGTTGAAGTTCAATCCGGCCCCTATC
>CAMLRI010000178.1 GCA_946482385.1 uncultured Cellvibrio sp. | reverse complement strand
AGGAAACGGCGCGGGAGATTAAACGCGATGTGGATACCCTGATGTCGCACACCGCTTTCCTGTTCGACAAGATCAACTTCCTGATGGACTCCACCCAGGGTTTTATCAATATCGAGCAGAACCAGATCATCAAGATCTTCTCCATTGCTGCCATGGTGTTCCTGCCGCCCACAGTGGTGGCCAGCGCCTATGGCATGAACTTCGAGTTTATCCCCCATTCCGATTTTAAATACGGCTTTGCCCTGGCGGTGTTGTTGATGCTGCTTTCGGCGGTGCTGCCCTACTGGTATTTCAAGCGTAAGGGCTGGTTGTAACGGCTGGATATGGCGGGCTTGTAGTCTGGACTGAGCGGCGCGGCAGGCAAGCGTAGTATCTTGCTCAGACCACGCCGTGTATACCCTTCGGGGCCTGCCAACAAGCGTAGCTTGCTGGCGTTCAGCGGCACGCGAAGCAGTGCTTCGCATACGTTTGCCTCACCCATGTAGGCTCGAGGTCGGCATCCATGCCTCTCTCGGCTCTGAGCAAGATACTCCGCTTGCCTGCGGCAGAGTTGTGCGCGAGTTACTCCTCCACCCATTCCCACCGCAACGGCTGACCAAAATCATCGAGAATAACTTTCTTGCGCGGTTTGGGTTTGCGGGTTTTGAGCAGCAGCTGGGGCTTTTTGCGCGCCTCTATGGCGGCGACTACCTCGGGCAGGGGGGTGCGGTCTTCGTGGCTGGTGCCTTCAAAAATGCTGATCAGCGGCCCCTGGGCATAGGGGCGGCCACTCAAACCGCGCGGCACTTCTTTTACTTCGCCGCCGGTACGCAGGTATTCCTGGATTTGCTGTTCCAGTTCCTGGTGCATTTCGCGGCGGGTTTTCGTGGGTTTCATGGCAATCAACAGCAATTGGCTGGGCAGGGAATCGACTGGCCAGCATAACAGCGCAGCCTTGTGCGAGTAAATCGCGTCGGATTTGGGTAAACTGCGCGTCCTTTAATCTTCCAGCCCTGGCGCCAGTCATCCGGCCCCGCGGCTGCCCTGCTAATTTGCCTGCAACATGAGCCAAGCCAGCCTCAAAATCACCGAAATCTTCTACTCCCTGCAAGGGGAGGCGCGCACTGTGGGCCTGCCCACGGTATTTGTGCGCCTGACCGGCTGCCCGCTGCGCTGCGGCTATTGCGATTCCGAATACGCCTTTTACGGCGGCGAGCGCCTCAGCCTGGACGAGATACTGGCGCGGGTGGCCAGCTATAACCCGCGCTATGTGTGCGTGACCGGCGGCGAACCCCTGGCGCAGCGCGAGTGCATCGCCCTGCTCAGCCGCCTGTGCGATGCTGGCTATAGCGTTTCGCTGGAAACCAGCGGCGCCATGCCTTTGGATGAGGTAGACCCCCGCGTTAGCAAGGTGATGGATTTAAAAACCCCCGGTTCGGGCGAGGTGGGGCGCAACCGCTGGGAAAATATCCCCTTATTAACCCCGCAGGATCAGCTGAAATTTGTGCTCTGCGACCGCGCCGACTACGACTGGGCGCGCTTCAAGCTGGACGAATACCAGCTCGCCAGCCGCGTGGGCGAGGTGCTGTTTTCCCCCAGCCACGGCCAATTAAAACCGGTGGAGTTAGCGGAGTGGATACTGGCCGACAATCTGCCGGTGCGCTTCCAGTTACAACTGCACAAGCTGCTGTGGAACGATGCCCCCGGGCATTGATTGCTGCCACAGGATTCACGAGGTACAGCCATGAGCAACAAAAAAGCCGTCATCCTGGTTTCCGGTGGCCTGGATTCCACCACGGTGATCGCCATAGCCCGCAGCCAGGGCTACGACTGCTACACCATCAGTTTCGATTACGGCCAGCGCCACCGCGCCGAATTGCGCGCGGCCGAAATTACTGCCCGCGCCCAGGGCAGCCTGGAGCACAAAGTCATCAAGTTGGATTTGGGTTCGATTGGCGGTTCGGCACTGACAGACACTTCCATCGCCGTACCGGAAGAGGAAACCAGCGGTATTCCCATCACCTATGTGCCAGCGCGCAATACCGTATTTTTATCCATCGCCCTGGGCTGGGCCGAGGTACTGGGAGCGCAGGATATTTTTATTGGCGTTAACGCCGTGGATTACTCCGGCTACCCGGATTGCCGCCCCGATTACATAGCCGCCTACGAAACCATGGCCAACCTGGCCACCAAGCGCGGGGTAGAGGGCGAGCGATTGCATATCCGCACCCCGCTGATCCACCTCACCAAGGCCGAAATTATCCAGCAGGGCATTGCCCTGGGGGTGGATTACAGCCTCACGGTTTCCTGCTACCAGGCCAACGACGCCGGCGAAGCCTGCGGCAAGTGCGATTCCTGCCGTTTGCGCAAACTGGGCTTTGCCCAGGCCGGGGTGGCCGACCCCACCCGCTACGCCCAACCGCTATAGCCGCGCCTGAAACTGGCCATTGGCCGTTGCCCCCAGCATGGATTCAAAACCATCCAGCGGCAGCGGCTTGCCAAAGTAGTAGCCCTGGAACAGCAGGCAGCCATTTTGTTCGAGGAAGTGCCGCTGCTCGCGGGTTTCCACCCCCTCCGCAATCACATGCAAATTCATGTTCTCTGCCATGGCGATAATGGTGCGCACAATAATCGCATCGCTCGGGTCTATGGCGATATCGCGCACAAAGGTTTGGTCGATCTTCAGCTGGTCGAGGGGCAGTTTTTTCAGGTAGGACAAGGACGAGTAGCCAATACCGAAATCATCCATCGCAAAGCTGATTCCAAAGGCCTGTAACCGCTGCATTTTCTCGATGCTGTGCTCAACGTTTTTCAGCAGCGAGCTCTCGGTTAGCTCCAGTTTCAAGCGCTGGGGATTGACCTGGTAATCCAGCACCGAGCTGATCACATCCTCAACAAAATCCGGGTGGTTAAATTGGATGGGGCTGACATTCACCGCCAGGCTGAGTTTGGCCAGTAGCGGCTGCGTTTGCCAGCGCTGCAACTGCTTGCAGGCCATGCGGATCACCTGGCGGCCAATGGCGACAATCATGCCGGTTTGCTCCGCCACCGGAATAAATTCGGCGGGGGGGATAATGCCCCGGTGCGGGTGTTGCCAGCGCAGTAATAATTCGGCCCCCACCACTTCGCCCAAATGGTTCACCTGGGCCTGGTAGTAAGGCGTTAACTGGGTGCCGGATTCGTGGGCGCTGCGCAGGTCGGCTTCGATTTGCGCGCGTTTTTCCAGGCGCGATTGCATGCGCGGGTCGAAAAAGCGGATGGCGTTGCGGCCGCTGTCCTTGGCCTGGTACATGGCCACATCGGCGTGGCGCAGCAGGTCGTCGATGGACTGGTTGCTGGCATCGAACAGGTTGACGCCAATACTGATGGTGCAGTGGTACACCGACTGCTGCAGCGGGTAGGGCAGGTTGATCAGATCGTGCAGTTGCTGGGCGCGGTGCTTGGCTTCCAGCGCGGCTTTTTCCGGGTCTGTCCCCAGGTTGTCGAACACCACTACAAACTCATCGCCTCCCAGGCGCGCGGCCAAATCGGTGCTGCGGATAATACTGCTAATGCGCTCGGCCACCTGCACCAGCAACTGGTCGCCCACCTGGTGGCCGCGGGTGTCGTTGAGCAATTTAAAGTGGTCCAGGTCGATAAACAGCAGCGCCCCCTGCTGCCCGGTGCGCGCACTCTGGGCGATGATCAGGCGCAGCCTGTCCATTAGCATGCGGCGGTTGGGCAGGCGGGTCAGCGGGTCAAAAAAGGCCAGGCGATGAATTTGCTCCTGGTCGTTGGCGCGGTTGAGCTCGCCGGAAATCCGCTCGGCAAAAATCAGCATCAGCGCTTCTACCTGGGGCGATACATGCAGCGGCCGGTGGCTCATTACCATCAGCACGCCCATGGGTAATCCCTGGGGATTGCGCACGCCCACACCGAGGTAGGATTCAATTTGGTCGCTTTGGAAAAACTCATCCCTGGGGAAGCGTTGGCGCGCCCCGGCGCTAACAAAACACAGGTTTTCATCCACCACATTGGCGCAGGGGGTGTTGGCCAGGCTGTAGTGGAAGTTGTCTTGCACCTGCCCCTGTTTGAGGTAGGTGTGGGTGAAGGCCTGGCCGGGCTGGTGGGGGTCAAGCAGGCTGATGAGCGCGTAGTCTACCTCCAGGGCTTCGCAGAGCGCGCGCAGCATGGCCACATAAAAATCGTTGGTGTCGGCGCTGTCGGCAGCGGCGGCGGCCAGGGCTAAATCCAGGCGTTTGCGCTCGCTTATGTCCTGCAGGGTGCCGCAGATCAGGGTGTGGCCCCGGGTGTCTTCGCTGCGGTTGGCCTGCACTTCAAACCAGTATTGGCGGTCAGCCAGCTGCAGTTTGATTTCGCTGCTAAAGGATTGGCCGTCGGCCAGGCATTGGCTCAGCTGCTGCATAAAACCATGGCGCTCGCTGGCGTTCATACTGGCCGCCAAGAAATCCTGCCACTTACCCTGGAGTTGGCTCAGGCCAAACAGCTGTGCCATGGAGTGGCTGAAACTGTAGTTGTCGCTGCCCGGGTGCCATTCCCAATAAGCCAGGCGCGCCATCAGCTGGGCGTTTTCCAGTTGTTGCTCGCTGTGGCGCAGGGCTTCTGCCATTTGTTTGCGCTCTTGCAGTTCCCGCTCCAGCTGCTGGCGGTTGTGGCGCTGGGGGCGCAGGTCTACGTCCAGGCAGTACATTTCCTTGTGGTTGTCGGTGTCGATCATGACGTGGTTGGAGTAAACCCAAACTTCATCGCCCTGGGCATTTTGCAATGCCAGTTCTCCCGAGGGGATGGGCTGGTCGTACAGGTGCCAGTTCTCGATGGCGCTATAAACCGCGTCGCGCATGCCGGGGGGAATAATCAATTCCTCCAGGGGTTTGCCCAGGGCTTCAACGGCGCTGTAGCCGTACAAATCCTCACTGGCCTGGTTCCAAAAAATCACCCGGTGTTCGCGGTCGTAGCCCTGCACGGCAATGTTGCGGGTGGTTTCAAAAATCTGGCGAAAGCGCTGGGCGCTGGCCAGATCGGCCTGGTACAGCTGCATGCGGCGGGTAATGTCGCGCAGCAGGCAGATAAAGCGATCCTCCTGGCGCTGCAGGCCGGGGCTTTTGGCGATCGACAGCTCAAACCAACGGTTTTTGCCGGTCAGGTTTAATTCAATACTGCTGCCCTGGGCGCGCCCGCGGCGGTCGGCTTCGGCCAGTGCCTGGGACCAGTTTTTCCAGGCGTCTGCGGGCAGCAGCCGGGCTAGCTGCTGGCCGATTAACGCATCCGGTTGCCATTGGCCGGGCAGGCTGGGGCCGTTAACCGAGAGGCAGCGGCCCTCGCGATCCAGCTCCAATAGCCAATCGGGAATAGCCTGCACCAATGCCTCCAGCCGCTGGCGCTGCTGGGCCTGGGTGTGCATGGATTCGCCCAGCAGGCGGTGGCTGGTGAGCAGTTGGGTGTGGGCGGCGGTAATCATCAGCCCCAGCAGCGTCATGCTGGCGCAGTAGATCCAAATCATCCAGGCGCTGATTTGGGGGTCAGTAAAACTCAGCGGCCCCAGGCCGTTAATGGTTGAAATCAGGGCGACCAGGACAAACCCCAGGGTGCAGAGGCTGCTGCCGGGCAGGCCGA
>CAMLRI010000177.1 GCA_946482385.1 uncultured Cellvibrio sp. | reverse complement strand
AGCCGCAGCGATGTGGATATGATTTTCCTGATCGCCAACCCCGCCCAGGCGCGCCAAATCAAACCCACCTTTGCCTTCCATTACGCCGGCAATATTCCGGTTTACGCCACCAGCCAGGTATATTCCGGCGAGCCCAATGCCAAGGTAGACCGCGATCTCAACGGCATTCGCTTTAACGCCATGCCCTGGTTGTTTGACAACACCAGCACCGAAAAACAAGCCATTAAAAAATACAGCCAATCCGCCGCCGTATACGACCGTTTGCAAGCCCTGGGCGCCGATGCATTTCGCCTTTATGCGCGCCTGCCACAATTGGCGCAAAGTGAACAAATGCGTATTTACGGAGCCACCGGCACCCTGCGCATGCTGCCCGGCGGGCGCATAGAGCGCGAGCAAATGTGGGCGCGCTTCCGCAATGGTTTGCCACAGCCGCTGCCCATGGTAATCAGCACTAACGACGACTACTAACCAGCGCCACAATCAACCACCCACGAGCAGTCAGCATGAATCCCACCAACAAGGATGACACACCAGGCAGCGCCGGCGCGCGCGCAGAAGAGCGCGCCGAAGCTTATCTGCAACAACAGGGATTGCGCCGCTGGATCAAAAATTACCGCTGCAAAACCGGCGAGATAGATTTGATTATGCGCGAGGGCGACACCTTGGTATTTGTGGAAGTGCGCCTGCGCACCAACCCATTTTTTTTATCCGCCGCCGAAAGCGTCAACTATGCCAAGCAGCAAAAACTGCTGCGCACCGCCCAACGTTTTTTGCAGGAGCGGCAGCTGCTCGACAAACAGCCCTGCCGCTTTGATATTATCGCCATCAACCATCACCACAACGCGGGTATCGAGTGGATTCGCGATGCCTTCGGGCTTTAGCAGGCTACCTGCCAGGCCACAGCGGCAAATCTTCCTTCTTTATATATACAGCTATAGGTCATCCATATGGATCAGCGGGTTATCACCCTGTTTCACGAAAGTATCGAAGCCAAAATGCACGCCGGCGAACAGCTAGCGCCGCTAATTGCAGCGGCCAGCCAAATGATGGTGCAGGCGCTATTGAGCGAGCGCAAAATCCTTACCTGCGGCAATGGCATCTCCGCCGCCCAGGCGCAAATTTTTACCGCGGCACTCATCAACCGTTTTGAGCAGGAGCGCCCCAGTTTGCCGGCGCTCAATCTGGGCGCCGATTTCACCAGCCAAACCGCCATCGCCAGCGACTACAGCTACAACGATATTTTTGCCAAACAAATCCGCGCCCTGGGGCAAGAGGGTGACATATTGCTGCTGCTAACCAGCAGCGGCAGCCCCAGCAATTTGCTCCAGGCCATTAGCGCCGCCCACGATAAAAATATGCAAGTGATTGCCCTCACCGGCGGCGACGGCGGCGATGTGGCCGCACTGCTCGACAGCCACGACCTGGAATTGCGCGCCCCGCTGCTGGCCAAACCGCGCATCCACGAAGTGCATTTGCTCAGCCTGTTTTGCCTGTGCGATTTAATCGACCAACAACTGTTTGGCGGTTATTAATCTTCTATTACTTAACAGCCGGATTTGCTGTTAGTATCTGCCCGACGCTTGTTGTTCTTGTTGTTCTGTTTGCTGTAGCGTTTGTTGCCGTGCGTTGATTTGCGTCTGCTATTGATACCCATATCAAGTGATACCCACATAAAGGAAACAAAGATGATCAGTACGCTTATTACCCTTGCCATTATTGCGGTGTTGGTGTTTTACGTTATCGGGATTTACAACCAACTGGTCACATTGAAAAACCGTTTTGAAAATGCCTTCTCCCAAATTGAAGTGCAACTCAAACGCCGCTATGACCTTATCCCCAATTTGGTAGAAACCGCCAAGGGCTATATCAAACACGAACGCGAAACCCTGGAAGCGGTTATCAATGCACGCAACCAGGCCATGAGCGGTTTAAAAGCCGCCGCCGCTAACCCGGGCAGTGCCAGCGCGATCCAAGAATTGGCCGGTGCAGAAGGCGCCTTAACCAGCGCCTTGGGGCGCTTGAATGTGGTGATGGAGGCTTACCCGGATTTAAAAGCCTCACAAAATATGCTGCAGGTTTCCGAAGAACTTACCAGCACCGAAAACAAAGTGGCCTTTGCTCGCCAGGCATTTAACGATGCCGTAACCGCCTACAACACCTACAAACAAACCTTCCCACCAGTGGTGTTTGCAGCCACCTTTGGCCACAGCCAAAATGCCAGCCTGCTGGTATTTGCCGACTCTGCCGAGATACAGGCTGCACCCAAAGTGCAATTCTAAATACCCGCCCCCGACACAAGGGCAGCGCCAAACAGTGCAATTTTAAAAGTACAGATCTAATCGACCCTTGTTCCCGCCGCGGCAGCCATCCCATCGGCTGCCCCGTGCAGGTGTGTTTCTCCCCAGCGACTTCCCCTCACTCAGCACAGGAACCGGTGGATGAATTTTTTTGAACAACAGGATATCGCCAAACGCAACACCGCCCGCCTGGTGGTGCTACTGCTGCTGGCCGTGCTATCACTGATTGCCATTACATGCATATTTGTAGCCTTCTTCTTTTTTTACTTCGTCGGCAATAATCCCGCGCTGGTTCACACCCAGGTGCAACCGGGGCTTTTTTACAATTTGTGGCACAGCTTATCGGCACAACATATTGCCGGGATTACTGCCGGCATCAGCCTGGTCGTAATCCTGGGTGGTTTATTTAAATACGCGCAACTGCGCGGCGGCGGCCGCGCGGTGGCGGCGGCCATGGGCGCGCGCCTGATCCACGGCGCCACCCAGGATCCGGACGAGCGCAAAATTCTCAACGTAGTGGAAGAAATGGCCATAGCCTCGGGCACCTCTGTGCCGCCGGTTTATGTGTTGGAAGAAGCAGGGATCAATGCCTTTGCTGCCGGCTTTCACCCCCAGGATGCAGTCATAGGCATCACCCGTGGCTGCATCCACCAACTCAGCCGGGATGAGCTGCAAGGAGTCATCGCGCACGAATTCAGCCATATTTTTCACGGCGACATGCGTTTGAATTTGCGTTTGGTGGCCATACTCCACGGCATTTTACTGATCGGCCTGATCGGCGAGTTTTTACTGCGCAGCAACCGCAGCGCCGCGTTCAGCAGCAGCCGCAAAAATAATCGCGGCGGCATAATGCTGCTCGGCCTGGGCCTGCTGGTAATCGGCTACGCCGGCACTTTTTTTGGCAACCTCATCAAGGCCGCCGTGAGCCGCCAGCGCGAATTTCTCGCCGATGCCTCCGCCGTGCAATTCACTCGCAACCCCGAAGGCATAGCCGGCGCCTTAAAAAAAATTGGCGGCGCCAGCCAGGGCTCGCAACTCAGCCAGGCCAATGCCGCACAATTCAGCCATATGTATTTCAGCCAGGGGATTAAATCCCTGTTCAATTTGATGGCGACACATCCACCACTGCCGGAGCGTATCCGCCGCATCCAACCGCGCTGGGATGGCAAATTTATCGCCCCCGCTGTGCCCGCCATCAACATCACGCAAATTGCGCAACCCGCGTCTGCTGAAATATCAGGTTTTAGCCAGGCATCATCATTCCTGGCTGCCGATTTGGATCAGCAACTAGCGCACATAGCCCAACCCAGCCAGGCACATCTGGACTATGCCCGCACCCAGTTGGCGACTATCCCCACACATATAAAAGAAGCAACAACCGATACCTATGGCGCACGCGCACTGATTTTCGGTTTGCTGCTGGATCGCCACAGCAGTATGCGCGAGCAACAATGGCAAATACTGCACAACATTTACAGCAGCGAGCACCTAGCCGGGCTGCGCAACCTGGCCGAGCAGATGCAACAGCTAAGCCCAGGTTTGCGCCTGCCCTTGATTGAACTCTGCCTGCCCAGCCTCAAACAACTGAGCCAAGCCCAGCTGGATGATTTTTTATTGGCACTGCAGCAGCTGATTAAAGCCGATAACAAAATCAGCCTAATGGAGTGGTCGGTCTATCGCATCATGCTGCACAACTTACAGGTTGAACCGAGCATGCCGGCACTGCACTCGCTCAACAATTTGCGCAGTGAGTGCCAATTGCTGCTTTCCATGCTCGCCTACGCCGGAGCCCAAACACCACAACAGGCCAGCAGTGCCTTTGCGCAGGCCATGCGGGTGCTGGGCTTTACTGAGTTAACGCTGCTGCCCAAATCTGCCGCGCAATTGGCAGCGCTGGATCTGGCACTGGAAAAACTGCAACGGGTTAAACCCCTGCAAAAACCCCAGCTGCTAAAAGCCATGGGCGAATCTGTTATTCACGACCAGCAGATCAAACTGGCAGAAGCAGAATTGTTCCGCGCTATCGCCGATTGCCTCGACTGCCCGGTGCCACCCTTTATTGCCGATGCCAAGCCCCACTGAATCTGTGCAGCCCATGTAATCGCCTTCATCAAACAGGTATAATGCCGCGCACTTTATCCCGCCAACCACCTTGAGGTAATCGCCTTGCAACTGGATAACGCATCTCTTGAACAACTGCGCGAATGGGAAAGCCAACTCGATGGCCAATACCAAGCCATTCTCGCCAAAAAACTCAACCTCGACCTGACCCGCGGCAAACCCTCTGCCGAGCAGCTCAATCTCTCTGATGCCCTCGATGGCATCCTGGCCGGCAACTACATCGCCGCCGACGGCACCGACACCCGCAATTACGGCGGCCTCGACGGCCTGCCCGAAGCCAAACAACTGGGCGCCAATATCATGGGCGTAGAAGCGGCCAATGTATTGGTCGGTGGCAACTCCAGCCTGACCCTGATGTTCCAAGCCATGCTGGCCGCTTACCAGTTCGGCCTTAAAGACGCCGCCAGTGCCTGGAAGAATGAAGGCGAAGTTAAATTCATTTGTCCGGTTCCCGGTTATGACCGCCACTACACAGTGTGCGAGCAACTGGGCATTAAAATGATCACTGTACCTATGACCTCCACCGGCCCGGATATGGACGCGGTAGAAGCACTGGTCAAAGCCGACCAATCCATCAAAGGCATGTGGTGTGTACCCAAGTACTCCAACCCCACCGGGGTGGTTTACAGCGATGAAACCGTAGAGCGCATTGCCAAATTAGGGCAAATCGCCAGCGCCAATTTCCGCGTATTCTGGGATAACGCCTACTCAGTCCACGACCTGGTCGCCAATGCACCGCAACTGGCCAGCATCCTCGAAGCCACCCGTCGCCAGGGCACCGAAGACTCAGTTATTCAGTTTGCCTCCACCTCCAAAATTACCCATGCTGGCTCAGGCGTTGCCTTCATTGCCGCCAGCGCTGCCAACCTGGCCGGCCTGAAGAAGTTCCTCAACTCCTGCACCATTGGCCCGGACAAGGTAAATCAAATTCGCCACACCCGCTTCCTGCCCAACAAGGAAGCGCTGATGGCGCACATGAGCAAACATGCAGCCCTGCTCAACCCCCGCTTTGAAGCTGTGCTCAGCGCCCTGAGCAATGCCTTTGATGGCACCGACCTGGGCGCCTGGGAAAAGCCCGTAGGCGGCTACTTTGTTTCCTTTGATACCCGCCCCGGTTGCGCCAAAGAAACCGTGCGCCTGGCCGCCGAAGCCGGCGTTAAGCTGACCCCCGCCGGCGCCACTTACCCCTACGGCAAAGACCCACAGGATTGCAATAT
>CAMLRI010000176.1 GCA_946482385.1 uncultured Cellvibrio sp. | reverse complement strand
GCGGGACGCTAGACTTTCCTAACCACCACAATTACTCAATCGTTTTCAATTGAAATTTCTGGCAGTGGCTATTCAACCATTGCGCCTGGGCAAAGTTAGTGTGATCCGCTACACCGCAGTGGGCCAAATCCAACACCAACTGGCTTTTGCGGTTGCTGATTTTGGCCGTGCCATCGGCCAGGTATTCCACCGCCCACTGGCTGTGGCTGCCCTCGCAATTACCCATTTCCACATTGGTGCCCGGCACTATGGAGGCGCTGTTCACTGTCATGCAGGTGTTAGGGTTGGCGCTGGTTTTTAACTGGTAAAAGCCCTCGCCTGCCGCCACCAAATTCCAGCGCTGGCAGGCGCGCTTGTGCCACTCGTCCTGCTCCACATTGGCACCAGCAGCGGCGCTGCAATCGGCGGTGGTCAATGCCTTGCCGCTCTGCGCACTCAACAGCGCCACATCGCCCACTGGCTGAATGCGCCACTGTACGCAGCTGGCTTTGGTTGGGTCTAACTGGGGAATATCTTCCACATCCTTAACTTTTTCCTGGGCAGCCGGCTCAACACAGGTATCCAACTGCAACAGCGCCTGGGATTGGGCATTGGCAATAGTGTTCCAACCCTCGCGCTCCACATTAATCTGCCACTGCTGGCATACCTGGTTAAGCCAGGGCGATATGTGCAAGCCTTTATCCGCCGCGCAAGCCGCGCCCGATAAAAATTCCCCCGCCGCAGTTACCAAACGGTAGCGGCCTGCAGTGGTGTAATCCAATGTCCAGGGCTGCACCTGGGCGCAATCGGCCGCGCGTGCGCCCTGGGCATCCACTTGCAAACACTGGCCATCGGCCTTGCTCACCAACTGCACCTGGGTGCCCTGCACTTTAGTCACCAGCGGGCCATTTTCCCCCGAGGGCGCTTTTACCGGCGTGCCGGCCGCCACTGGCTCGCCAAAATTGGGCAGGTCATCCGCTGTCCAGGTAAAGGGCTGGGCGCGCAGCGAGCGGGTGGAGCTGCAACCTTCGCGCTCGTCGGCATTGCCGTGGTAAATCAACCAGTCTTCACTGCCATCGGGCGATTTGAAAAAGCCGTTGTGGCCGGGGCCATAAACGCCATTGGCGCGGCTGAAAAAAGGTTGATCAAATTTCTGCCAGGATTCCGGTTTAAGCGGGTCATCGCCCACCAATTCAATCACGCCCAATTTGTAATCCGGCGTGTTACAAAAACTGGCGGAGTACACCATAAAAGTGCGGTTGTTGCGGCTGATCATCTCCGGCCCTTCATTCACCTTCATGCCGGATTTTTCCCACTCGTATTCCGGCTTGGCGATGCGCACCTTATCGCCGGTAATCGTCCAGGGGTTAAGCATCTTGGCGATAAAAATCGACTGCTCATCGGCCACCCATTCCGACCAGAGCAAATACAACTGCTCTTTGTGGGTAAAATAATTGCCGTCGATATTCCAGGTATCGGGCATGGGTGAACCTTTATAGGTATAAGGCCCCATAGGATCATCGCCCTCGCTTTCAATCACGCTTAAATGCTGGCGATCAAAATTTTCGGCAATGCCCGAGGTGTACATCACATACCAGCGGTAACCCTTTTCAGTTTTCAGGCGATGGAATTCAAACGCCCAAAAATTACAGCAGCGCCCCAGGTCGCTCTCCGACCAGATATACACCGGCGTCGCCGTCGCCAAACCCGCCAGGGTGGGCGATTTGCGCATCACCAACTGCGATGTCCAGGTGGTGGTGGTTAAATAATAATTGCCATCAAAATATTCCAACCAGGGGTCGGCACCATTGGGATAAATGGGGTTGGTAAAGGTAGCCGAAGGCAGGTTGTCGTCCACCGCCGCACGGCCCTGGGGCAATTGCGATTGCAGGGCAACAGTTTCACCTGCGGCCTGGGGTTCCGGCTCTTTCGCGCAACCCAGCAGCAGTGCGGGAAATAACATTAGGGATAATAGTTTTTTCATGGTGGCTCTCTACCTCTCTCTACAGATTAATTCTATTGCAGGCGCATCACAAAACCGGCGCTGGGGCGCAACATAATTGTGTGCGGCGTTTTGCTATTAATTTCTTGTTGCGTGAAACTGCGCAGGGTTTCTCCGCTCGCCATCAACACACCTTTTTTATCCCCCACAAAACTCAAGTCCAGGTTCAGGGTTTTAGTTTCTTGTTCGGCATTAATACCGGCGATATACCAGGCATCGCCCGCCTTGCGCGCCATCACTAGATACTTGCCGGGGTAGCCGTCGATAAACTTCACTTCATCCCACTCGCGCGGCAGCTCGCGCAAAAAATCTTGCACATAATCCGGCGCCGTGGCCATGCCCTCGGGAATTTCGGCGAAGTGTTGAATGCCGGAAATCATCAGCACCGCTTCGGCCAGTTCAAAAGAGTTTTCGGTAACGCGTTTGATATTGGGAATATCGCCAAACACCAGGGGGGTAAAATCCATAGGGTCAAACACATTGCGCGCAAACAGCGCTGTGGCCACGTGCGCGGCCACCGGGTCCTGGTCGGCCTGGGTGAAGGTGGTAAATTCAAAACCCTTAATGGATTCCATGGTCATCAGGTGCGGGTAAGTGCGCTGCCAACCGCGCGGCAGGGTGGCGCCGTGGAAATTCACCAGCAGGCCATGCTCGGCCGCCGCTTCCAGCAGCTCGTGGTAATAGGCAATCATCGATTGGCCATCGCCGGCAAAAAAATCAATTTTCACGCCTTTTACACCTATGGCTTTTAATTGCGCGAAAACGGTGTTGCGCTGCGCCTGGCTTAGCAATTCACTTTTGGGGCTGTAGGGGGTTTGGTTCCAATCGCCAGAGGAGTTGTACCACACCAAAATACCAATATTTTTTTGCGCGGCGTAGGCCACCAGCTCCTGCAATTTTTCCAGGCCGATTTTTTTATCCCAATCCGCATCCACCAGGGTGTAATCCCAGTGCATAGCGGCGGCGTAGTCGATAAATTTTTTCTGCACCTCAAAGGTGGTGAAGTCGTCTTTTAAAATTGCCCAGCTCCAGGATGAATGGCCCGGCTGAATAACATCACTGGCTAGGTCTATGGCCGGTGCCGCCAGGTCAGTGCCCAGGGTGGATTCCATAATGCGCGGCAAATCGCCTATGGCCAGGATGCGCCAGGGCGATACCAATTCGCCCTCGGTATTAGCCAGGAGTGCGCCCTTGTCGCCATTGGGCGCTACAAACACTTCGGCCGCCTGAGGCGGCGCCACCCTATATTCGCCCCCGGGAGATTCATGGCCCAGGCGCGAGGCGTGCCAGTGGCGGTTCAAGCCCGCCTCGGAAATTAATATCCAGGTATCGCCACTGCGGAACAGCCCGGGGAATGCCCAGCCGGCACCCAGGGTCGATGGCGTGCCCACGGGAATATCCTGCTGGTAGTGCTCCTCATAGGAGGGGTTGGTATTGCTCCAGCCGGTTTGCGCTACCGACATAGGTTGCAACCAGGCCCTGGCACTTTCGGCCAGGCGAAAGCGGGTGGTTTCTCGCACAAATTGTTTGCGGGTAATCACTGGATCGCTCACCGCATAGCGAAAAGCCACACCATCGTCGGATACGCGGAAGGTGATCAGCATTTTTTGTTTTTGCGCATTCACCACCGAAAAAATCTGTTCATTGGCGCGGTAGCTGATGCGGCTTTTTTTGCCGACACGCAGTTGATAATCATCGCGCACCTGCACCACGGGCGAACGCATTTCGATTGTTACCCCCTGGGTAAAATCGGCGGTGGTTAATTGCAAGCCCAAATCCGATGCCAAAATCACCGGCTGGCCAGCGCGCATCACCGTGTAGGCCAGGGTGTGTTGCTCCGTTTCATAAACCTTTACCTGCAATTGTTGGTCGGGGCTGGTGAGTGTATCGGCCGGTTTGTGGTTGCAGGCTTGCACCAGTACCAGTGCGCCCAAGCAAAGAATGCTGCGGATAATTTTCATACTTGCCTCGTCGTTGCCGCTGAATAATTAAAATATTTTTTGTCGTTTTAATAAAAAATCTGCCGCCCTTATTCAGCGACGGCAGAAAGGGGGGACGCGCCCGCTTATTTCAAGCGGGTCAAACTGAATTGTTGGTTGGTAGCACCTGTGGCATTCCACTGGATTACCTGGGCGCCGTTAGCGGTGCTCAAGTTCAAAATATCCAGCGGCAAACCGCTCAGCAGCGATTTAATTGTGAAGTAACCACTGCTGCTGGTGAGGCTCCACTTTTGCCCTGCACCGCCCCAGTAATCCCACTGGGCAATATTGGCGCCGGCGGCGGTGGAATTGTTGTACACATCCAGGCTCTTCAAGCTGGCGGCGTTGATCAGGCTGTAATAGCCAGTGCCCTGGTTAATCACATACCACTGTTGGGCGCGGTAAGAATTCCAGGTCTCCTGTTGGATCATGGCGCCATTGGCGCTGGATTTGGCTGCGGGCATTAAATCCTTACCGCTGTGGCGCGCCGTAATGCGGTACAAACCATCGCTCACCCCACCGCAACTGGCAATGGAAAAATTGCGCGTGAGAGTTGGCCAGCCGTTGCTGTAGGTCATCCTCAAAAGATCCAGCTTGGCATTGCCGCCGTCGTTCAGGTCGTAATAGTGGGTAGACACATAATTACAGCCATCCTGCTTTAACACGCCAATATGGCCGGGGCCTTTGTATTTGCCATCCACATTGGGCAGCAGGGTGCGCACATCGGTGTAGGGGCCGTAAATTGAAGTGGAGCGCGCCACCTGTACATAGTAGGTGCTGTTGGAGCCCTGGCAGCAGGCGCCGCGGTTAATAAACAAATAGTAGTAATCGCCATTGCGGGAAATATAGGGCGCTTCAATATCGGCGTGATTGCCGCCATAAATTTTGCTGACGCTGCCATTTAATTTACCGGTGCTCTGGTTAATTTCGGCAATGCCGATACCGCCAAAGAAAGAGCCATAGCTCATATACACCTTGCCGTCGTGGTCGCGGTAGAGCGCCGGGTCTATGGCATTAATCTCGGCGCTGCCGCCGTA
The DNA here is from genome assembly GCA_946482385.1 of uncultured Cellvibrio sp. Next base: position 640 of record CAMLRI010000176.1, on the reverse strand, counting down.
GGATTCCACCACCACCCCCAAATCCTGCCAGCTGGGCGATGTCAGCGACGCCGAGCGCGCCACCCCGATGGCCGACACCGAAGTGCCAAAGGTGGATACCGAGTAGTAAAGGTAGAAATAGCCGTTCATGTGGATGATGTCCGGCGCCCAGAAAGAACCGCTGAAATTGGGGATCTTGGTGTTAATCCAGCTGGGGTAGCTGCTAAACACCGGGCTGGGGCCGCCCGTCCAGGTGGTCAGGTTGCTAGAGGTGGAATACCAAATCCCTGTGCCGGTGGTGAAGTGAAAATAGGTGCTGCCATCCTTAGTGAGTGTGCCCGGGTCGTGGGAGTTAATCAGGCCAGACAGGGTAATCGCGGAGGCTGTGAAGCTACACAGCAACAGGCCCAGGCCTGCAAACAGTGATTTCAACATGGTAGTTACCTATAAGTTATTGTTAGAGGGCAGCATAAATTCATAGTGTCTTATTATTATAAGACAAATTAATTCTACTCAGAAAAACCACCAAAGCCAAGGCGGGAAACGGGTCTTTACACAACCAGGCAGCACAACATAGTTACAACCTTGTTGACACATTAAATCGCACCGTGAAACACTGTTGCCACATTGTAATAACGGAGGCGCACATGCTGACCCAGGT
>CAMLRI010000175.1 GCA_946482385.1 uncultured Cellvibrio sp. | reverse complement strand
CAAGAGATAAGCCCCATGGATATTGTTTACATCCGCGATCTGCGTATCGACACCATCATTGGTATTTACGACTGGGAGCGCGAAGTGCGCCAAACGGTGAGTATCGACCTGGAAATGGCCACGGACATTCGCCAGGCGGCGGCCACCGACGATATCCAGTACGCACTCAACTACAAAGCGGTATCCAAGCGGCTGATCAGCTATGTGGAAAATCGCAATGCGCTTTTGGTGGAAACCCTGGCGGAAGAATTGGCCAAATTGATTCGCGAAGAATTTAACGTGCCCTGGTTGCGCCTGCGATTAAGCAAGCCGGGCGCGGTGCGCGGCGCGCGCGATGTGGGGCTGGTAATTGAGCGCGGCCAAAAGCCACCACAAGGTGCCGGAGTATGACGGCGATTTATTTAAGCCTGGGCAGCAATGTCGAGCGCCAGCGCCATATCCTGGCGGCGCTGGATGCGCTGGCGGATTTGCTGGGGGAGTTGAGGGTTTCGTCGGTTTACGAAAGTGAATCCGTTGGCTTTGCCGGGCGCAATTTTTTCAACCTGGTGGTGGGTGCCCATACGTCGTTGGGCATTGCCGATTTATCCGAGCGGTTGAAAAAAATCGAAGATGACAATGGCCGCCAGCGCACTGGCCCCAAGTTCAGTCCCCGCACTTTGGATATAGACATACTCACCTACGGCGATTTTGTCGGCACCCAGGCGGGGGTGGAATTACCTCGTGCGGAAATTACGAAAAATGCTTTTGTGTTGCTGCCCCTGGCGGAGATTGCCCCGCAGGAGCAGCACCCACTGTTGCAGCAAACCTATGCCCAACTATGGGCGGCCTACGATAAAAATTCCCAGCGGTTGTGGCCGATTGATTTTGATTGGCGCGGCCAGCGTATTTCATCTGCCCGGGTCTAAAGCGACTGCTTGCCCGTTACAGCCATTTATCCGCTACAGCCACTTTTTATAGGCTACCCAGCCAAATCCTGTGGCGATCAGCAGCATGGCGCCCAGAGTATAAAAATAACCAAAATGCATGCGCAGTTCGGGCATGTTGTCAAAGTTCATCCCGTAAACACCCGCGATAAAAGTGAGCGGTACAAACACCGCCGTAATCACTGTGAGCACGCGCATGGTGTTGTTCAGCTGGTGGGAGCTGAGCGACAGATAGCCGTTGATCAAATCGGCGCAAATTTCGTAATACATGGTGCACAGCCCGTGCAGCCGCTCGCAGCGCTCGAATAAATCCTGCAGCGCATGTTCTATATCGCCGTGTTCTTCAATTAAGCGCTGGGGAATATCGCTGCGCAAATTGTCGATCATGCGCTCGTGATAGCTAAACACCCGTTTGAGTTTGCGCAGGCGCGATTGATAGGTAATCAGTTCGCGCAGCGTGTCGTCATTGGGGGTGTCCTGCATTATGTCTTCCAGCTCATTCAGGCGCGGCTCGAAGGCCAGTATCGAATCCAAATAGCGGCTTACCGAGAAGCGCATAATCCGCGTGGCCAAGAGGCCGGGGCTAATCAATAGGTCTTCCTGTTGCGCCTTTTCCCAATAGTGATTAATGGCGCGCGAATTATGTGGGTGGCAGCTGATCAGGCAGCGTTTGCCGGCAAACAGCGCAATGGTCATTTGCGCTACGGTTAAGTCAGGTTTGAATTCGGTAAAACCGCGATACAGCAGCAGGGTAAAGTCATCAAAGTTTTCGGTTTTGGGCGGGTGGCGAAAACGCTGTACATCTTCAATGGCCAGCGGATGGCAGCCGAGGGAAAGTAGCCACTGGTTTTCCTCTTCCGGCACTTCGGCCTGCATATCAATCCAGATAAAACTGCCCGGCGTTTGGCGCCATTGCTCGATGAGCTCGCCCTGGCCGCTGTAGCACTGGCCTTCCAGGGTGATAAGTTGGGTTCTTAACATCCTTTACCTCAAGCAGGATTAAATAGTCAGCGAGCGGCCGCCATCGACCGCCAGTATTTGGCCGGTAATGTAGGGCGCCTGCTGGGCGAGAAACACAATGGTGCGGGCAATATCTTCGGCTTTGCCGCGCTCTTGCAAGGGGGTTTTGGCCAGCAGGTTGGATTTGGCATCGTCGCTCAGGCATTCCTGCTCCGGCCAGAGTATGGCACCGGGAGCTATACCGTTAACGCGCACGCGCGGCGCCAGTTCTTTGGCCAGGGTTTTGGTGAGCATGGCGTTGCCGGCTTTGGCGATACAGTAAACGCTGTGGTTCAGCAGCGGCCGCTCGGCGTAAATATCGGCGATATTGATAATGGCCCCGCCGCTGGCGCGCAGTGGCTCGGCCAACGCCTGGGCGAGAAAAAAAGGCGCTTTCACATTGCTGTTGAGCAAATCGTCCCACTGTTGTTCGCTGGTGTTGCCTAAGGGGGTGGGGTAAAAACTGGAGGCGTTGTTCACCAGCAAATCCAGCCGTTGCCAGTGGCTGCTGGCCGCCTTGGCCAGCTGCTCTATCTGGCTGAGCTGATTTAAATCGGCACAGAGTGCTATAGCCGAGTTGGCGCGCTGCTGGTTGAGTTCCTGCTCCAATACTTGCGCCTGGCTGCGCGATTGGCGGTAGTGGAGCACCAGGTTAAAACCCTGGCGGTGCAAATGGCGGGCGATTTCGGCACCTATGCGTTTGGCGGCACCGGTAACCAAGGCCACGGGGGCGGTTGTGGTCATAGATGTTTCTCTAGGTGGCTGGTGTGGTTGGCGACTCTTTTAACTTTTTTAATTGTTGTAGGCGGTTTTGATTGAGGGCATCGCCCAGTGCCTGGCCAGTTAAACCCTGTGCAACCAAGTCGTGGCTGCTGACTGCCTGACACAGCTGCAGCGCCTGGCGCAGGTAATTGGCCTGGGGGTAATCCCGCTGTTCAAAACCTGTGCGGCCGCGGGCATCGGCTTCGCAGCATAGCAAGAATAGTTCAAATCGCTCCGGGCGGCGCAGGGCGTCCAATCGCTGGATGGTTTTCAGCAGGGTGGCCGGAGTTAATTCCAGGGCGCGGTGGCAGTGGGTGTGGAACTCGGCCACCAGCAGTCCCAGCTCTTTATAGTCTTTGGGGGCGGTCAAGCGATCGCACAGCTGCCTTACCAACGGCAGGCTGCGCGCCTCGTGGGCAATATGGCGCGGCCATTCGGCAGGCGGTGTGGCGCCCTTGCCCAGGTCGTGCACCAGGGTGGCAAAGCGCACCAGCGGGTCCGGGCTAAGTTTGGCGGCTTGTTGCAAGCACATGAGTGTGTGTACACCTGTATCGATTTCCGGGTGATGAATGGCGGTTTGCGGCACGCCAAAGAGTGCATCCACTTCCGGCATCAAGCGCGCCAGGGCGCCGCAGTCGCGCAACACCTGAATAAAAATATCCGGGTGGGGCTCGCCCAGGGCGCGCTGGGTTTCCTTCCAAACACGTTCGGCCACCAGGTGGTCAACCTCGCCGGCAACTACCATCTGCTGCATTAATGCCAGGGTTTCCGGCGCTACGCGAAACCCCAGACCGTGGTAGCGCGCAGCAAAACGGGCGATGCGCAATATGCGCACCGGGTCCTCGGCAAAGGCGGGCGACACATGGCGCAACCAGCGCTGCTGCAAATCCTGTTGGCCACCATAGGGGTCGATCAGATTGCCCTGCTCATCTTCCGCCATGGCATTGATGGTGAGGTCGCGGCGGATAAGGTCATCCTCCAGTGTGATTTCCTCGCCACAATAAAAGCTAAAACCGCCATAGCCCTGGCCGGTTTTGCGCTCGGTGCGCGCCAGGGCGTATTCCTCTTTGGTGTGGGGGTGCAGGAATACCGGGAAGTCCTTGCCCACGGCGGTGTAACCGGCGGCGGCCATTTGCTCCGGGTTGCTGCCTACCACTACCCAGTCTTTTTCGGTAACCGGGCGGCCCAGCAATTTATCGCGGACGGCGCCGCCGACAAGATAGATTTTCATGGGGGAATCTTTCACAGGGCGAGCTTTGCTAGCAAAGCTCGCGAATTTAAAAATGGCATCGAGTATACCAGCCTGGTGTTTGTAATCTGTTGGCGAAAAAATCTGCAAAAAAAGCTTGTGGCCATGGGGTAATTAAATTAGAGTCAGTCGGGTCAAAAAATTTTTATAAGCTTAGATCAATTTATTATGTATCAATCCTGTATCGCCAAGCCAATGCATTCCCTACGAGCCATTAACTGGGTCGTGGGCTTTGTGCGTTGCTGCCGGGCGGGATTGGGTTGATTGATAGAAGTTTTTAAATTCAAACCAAGGCCGCAGCAAAAACACTGCGGCCTTTTTCGTTTTAGTGGCTCAGTATTTTTGTTGCGGTGATCTCGTAACGCCCTGCCTGCAGGGCTACAAGGAGTTTTACCGTGGCAACTTTTCTTGCGTATTTGGCGGTGGTGCTGATTTGGGCCACCACGCCCCTCGCTATTCAGTGGAGCAGTGACAGCCTGAGTTTTATGGCGGCGGTAGTGGCGCGTATGGCGCTGGCGCTGGCCTTGGCGCTGCTGATCCACGCGCTGCTGCAGCGCAGGCTGCACACTTACCGCGATCACGCGCAAATTTATTTCGCCGCGTCCATTGGCATCTTTCCCAATATGCCGGTGGTTTACTGGGCTGCGCAATTTATCCCCTCGGGTTTGGTTGCGGTGATCTTCGCCATGTCGCCTTTTGTTACCGGGCTGCTGAGCATTTTATTGCTGAAACAAAACCCCTTTAGTGCGCGCAGGTTGCTGGCCTTGCTGTTGGCGCTGGCGGGTTTGGCGATGATTTTTGCGCAGCAAATGCAGCTGCAAAACGCGGCTATTTACGGCATCGGCGGGATTTTGTTGTCGTGCTTTTTATTTAGCTTTAGCAGTGTTTGGTTAAAAAAATTAACTGCGGCACACACGGGCATTGATGCTTTTCAGCAGGCGACAGGGGCGCTGTTGTTTGCCCTGCCAGGGTTGTTGTTGTGCTGGTGGTGGATGGATTTTTCGCTGTTGGATATGGGCCTTCCTGCCGCCATATCGGGCAAGTCTTTCGGTGCTGTGCTCTATTTGGCGATTATGGGTTCACTGGTGGGGTCTGTGCTGTTTTTCTATGTACTACAGCGCCTCAGCCCCAGCCTGGTGTCGCTGATTACCCTGATGACGCCGGTGTTGGCGATTTTATTGGGGCGCTGGGCGGCCGATGAATCCTTGTCGGCGCAAACCCTGGCGGGTGTTGGTGTGGTGCTATTTGGCCTGCTGTTGTACATGCCCTGGACACTGCGCCAATGGCGCGCTGCTTGCGCCAGATTTTTCTACAGTCGCCTGCAAAAAGAGGCTTTAAGCGACGAGGTTAATCCCCAGGCCGCCCTGGAGGCCATCAGGGAAGATATGCTTCGCTATAAGTGATCGTTTTTGGTGCGCGTATGTGGGTCATCTTGGGATTTGCTGCGCTATTTCGGTGCTATCTTTTATGTGCCATTGGGTATGCAATCTTGTATTCAATTTGTAGTTTGTTGATTTTAAAAGCAAAAACAAAATTGGCGTGGGTTCTGCAATAGGAGGGCAAGCTAGGATGATTTATCAATTAGCTGCCTCAACTAAGTACTAAAGACCATCAAAAACTAGAGGATGAACTCATGAAGATGAAACAAAAACTGATCGCTGGTGCTATCGCCCTGACTACCCTGGCTGGTTTTGCTGTGCCTGCTGCTAATGCAGCTGAAGT
>CAMLRI010000174.1 GCA_946482385.1 uncultured Cellvibrio sp. | reverse complement strand
GCGCAGCTGGTGTACCCACTGCTGCCCAAGCTGACCGCCACTCTGGGTGGGCGCTATGCCGAAGTGGAAGACGATAATTATTTAAGCGATGTACAGCAGGACGATGACCTGAGTGCAAGCGAATTGGGTTTAAATTACCAAATCAATTCCGCCTGGCGCAGCTTTGGCCGCTTTGCCCAGAGTTTCCGTTTTGCCAACCCGGACGATAACGGCCTGGTGCCGGTGGATGTAGTTTTCCTGCGCCCGCAAACCGGTGAATCGGTGGAACTGGGTGCGCAGTGGCAAGGCGATAATGCCCAGGTGTCCTACTCCCTGTACCAGATGCAAATCGACGATGAAATCATGCTCGACCCTATCAACTACGCCAATATTAATTTGCCTGATTCCGAGCGCCAGGGTTTTGTGCTGGATTTGGATAGCCAATTGAGTGAGCAATTGGGTTTTGGCTTTAACTACACCTATACCGATGCCGAAGTGGTAGCTGGTGATTTCAAAGGTAAAGCAGTGCCTTTTGTGGCGGAACACAGCGCCAATGCCCAGGTGGTATTCACGCCGGTTAATGCGCTCAACCTGGTGCTGGAATCGGTATACACAGGCTCACGCTACAAGGCGGATGACAACAGCAACTCCATGGCTAAGTTAGATGCCTTGGTGGTGTTTAACCTGGCTGCCAGTTACCGCTATCGCCAATGGGATGTGACGGCGCGTATCAACAATATCACCGATGAATTCTATGCTGGCTTTCACTCGGTGTGGGGCCAGTACCCGCAGCCAGACCGCAATTACCAGGTGAGTGTGAACTATAGCTTTTAACTAACCGTTTTTTATCCGGCTGTTTTTAACGAACGGTTGTTAATAAAAAGTTTTTTAACACAAAACAATGTGTAATTAACCACAGTAACTCCCGGGCATTAACCGGGAGTTTTTTTATGAGGTGGATATGACCGACAACAAAGCCCAGCGCCACCAGCAGCGTATGCAGCAGCGCAAACAAATTGTCGATGCCGCTATTGCCCGCGCCGATGAAGAGCGCGGTGTGGTGATTGTGTTAACCGGCGATGGCAAGGGCAAAAGCTCCTCGGGCTTTGGCACCGCCTTGCGCTGTTTGGGCCATGGTTACAAGGTAGCGATAGTGCAATTTATTAAAGGCACCTGGGATTGCGGCGAAAAAAACTTTTTAACCGAGACTGTGTTTCGCGGCGCTATTCCCCAGCTGGAATACTATGCCATGGCCACCGGCTTTACCTGGGAAACGCAAAACGCCGAAGCAGATCGCGCGGCGGCGGAAAAAGTCTGGGCCGAGTGCGAGCATGTGTTTAGCGACCCGGATATCCACCTGGTATTGCTGGATGAACTCACCTATATGCTCAATTACCATTATTTGGATAAAGACAAGGTGCTCGCCGCCATTCGCAATCGCCCGCGCCAGCAAAATGTGATTATCACCGGGCGCGGCGCCAAGCAGTATTTGCAGGATATGGCCGATACGGTCAGTGAAATTAAAGCCATCAAACACGCCTTTGATGCCGGTATCAAAGCCCAGCGGGGAATAGAGTGGTAGCGGCTGTTCCGGCGCAGCAATAGCCGCTTCCCTGGCTTATACTGGATGCTTCGAATCAACTTAACCATAAGGGGTTGTTATGCCGAACTGGATTCGCTGTGGCGGGCTCTTGTTGGGGCTATGGGCGGCGGTGGTTTGTCGCGCCAATGAGCCCTTGTCCCCCGCGCTGCCGGCGGTAAACCTGGCCACCAATATCTCTTCTGCGTTTAGTTCCGATTTACCCTCTGGCGATGCGCAAAATTTATTGCCCCATTTGCAGTGTATTTTTGCCGCTATGGGGCGCGAGTATAAGGTGCAGGTAACCCCCTGGCGGCGCGCCTACCAGGATGTGAAAAGCAACCGCATCGACGGTTTTTTTACTGCCATCCCCATGCGCCAGGTCGACCCCTACGCGGTGCTATCGGCGCCCCTGGTGTTGGAAAATTGGTATTGGATTTGGCGCAGCGACACTATTGCCCCCGAATCCTGGCGCGATGGCTACCGCCTGGGTTCCATTCTGGGCAGCCAGCAGGAAACCTGGCTGGGCGAGGCGGGTTATACGGTGGATATGAGTGCGAACAACTTGCCGCAGCTGCTTAAATTGTTACAGGGCGGCCGCATAGATGTGATCCTGGCGGACCGAGAGCATTTTATGCGCGCGGCGCGCGAATTAAACATGAACCCCGATAGTTTCCAATCGCGTTTTTTCCGCTATGTGCCATTAGGGGTTTATTTTAACGAGCAGTTCCTCAACAAGAATCCCGATTTTTTGCAGCGCTTTAACCAAAAAATCCCCCAGTGCACCAACAGCCGTTTTCAGGTGGCCGAATACGAAAAATTGAGCATCCAGGAATTATTGCAGCGCAAAATCGAGCGCTGGAAACGCCTGCCGGAATTGGAGCCGGCCCTGCGTGCGCGCAATAAGGAATCCAAACGCTGGCGCCAGGCAGAAATCGACCGGCGCGATAAAATCTGGATAAGTGCCTTTGCCGAAGGCGACTATACCTATGCCATTAAATGGGTGGACCAGCTGCTCTCGGCACAGCTGCGCGAGATTAAAAAGCAATCCCTGGATGTGATCACCGAAGTGATAGTGACCGATGCGCGGGGCCTTAACCTGGCCATCAGCGATATGACGTCGGATTACTGGCAGGGCGATGAAGATAAATTTACCCAGGTGTTTGCCAAGCCACCCAACACTATGCATTTTGGTGAGATTAATTACGACGAATCCACCAAGCGCTTCCAGTTGCAAGTGAGTGTGCCGCTCTACGGCCTGAGTTCGCCGGAACCTTTGGGGGTAATGGTATTTGGCGTGGATGTGGAAAAAGCCCTGTCGCTATTGCAATAGCGGCAGGGCGCCAAGGTAAGAATTTTAAAATAAGGATTGGTTGAGCCACATATGCACGCCCACGCTGGCAAAGTAGCCCAGGGCAATTACCGGGGTCCATTTCAGGTGGCTCATAAAGGTGTAGTAACCGCGCGCCTGCCCCATCAGTGCCACCCCGGCGGCTGAACCAATCGACAACATACTGCCGCCCACTCCGGCGGTGAGGGTAATCAACAACCAGTTGCCGTGGGACATATCCGGGTTCATGTTAATCACCGCAAACATCACCGGAATATTGTCGATCACGGCGGATACCACCCCGAGAATAATATTGGTAGTGGTGGCGCCAATATTGTTGTAAAGCACATCGGACATCAGTGCCAAATAGCCCATAAAACCCAAGCCGCCTACGCACATCACCACGCCGTAGAAGAACAGCAGGGTATCCCACTCGGCGCGGGCGATTTTATTAAACACATCAAAGGGCACTACATCGCCCAAGCGGCGCATGGCTTCCTGGTCGCCGCGGCTGGCGGCCGCCGCGCGTTTGCGTTCCAGGGATTTAGCCAGGGTTTTGCGCAGGAAGAAGCCAAAAAATTGCAAATAGCCCAGGCCCATCATCATGCCCAATACCGGTGGCAAGTGGAGGAAACTGTGGCAGGCCACGGCTGTGGCAATGGTAATCAGGAACAGGCCGAGAATACGGCGGGCGCCGCGCTTGAGTTCAATATGCTCATCCTGGCTGGGTTGCGGGTGGCGGTTTTCCACAAAGAAACTCATCGCCAAGGCGGGCACGCCAAAATTGACCAGCGCGGGAATAAACAGCGCGAAAAATTCATGGAAGGGCAGAATGCCTGCCTGCCATACCATCAGGGTGGTGATATCGCCAAAGGGGCTGAAGGCGCCACCGGCGTTGGCTGCCACTACCACGTTGATACAACAGAGGTTGATAAAACGTTTATCGCCCGCGCCCACCTTCATTACCACGGCGCACATTAGCAGCGCGGTGGTGAGGTTGTCGGCGATGGGTGAAATAAAAAACGCGAGGAAACCGGTCAGCCAAAACAGCGCCTTGTAACTGAAGCCTTTGCGAACCATCCACACCCGCAGGGCATCGAACAGATTGCGTTCGTCCAGGGCGTTGATGTAAGTCATGGCCACCAACAGGAACAGCATCAGTTCAGAGTATTCCAGCAAGGTGTGGCGGAAGGCGTGTTCCGCTTTTTCCGACATGCCCGCCGAGGTGTACACAATGCCGATGGTGATCCAGATGATGCCGGCTGCTACCAGCACTGGCTTGGATTTGCGCATATGCAGAGCTTCTTCAGCCATCACGGCCGCATAGGCAATACCAAACAGGATGAGCGCGAAGTAACCGGCGCCACTGCGGGTTAAATCCAAATCGCCGGCGGCGGCGAAAACGCTTGAACTACAGAGCGCCAGCAGCGCCCCTAAGATACCCAAAGGCCAGCGGTTTTTATTGTGCATAGCTTTATTCCTATTCATTGCTGTTGTCATCGTTGGTTTTTTCGAGTCTAGCAGATTACTTGTGGCTATCAGTTGCCCACCTTGGGGTAGGAGTTTGTGGGTAGCAAACCCGGTGCGCAGCCGCCAGATAGTAAAAAGGCAGCCGAGGCTGCCTTGTTGGTTACGCTTTGAGCGGTTTGTACTTCATCCGCTGTGGCTGTGCATTTTGCCCTTTACGCTTGACGAGATCCTCGTGATATTCCGTGTAGTTGCCCTCAAAAAAGACAATATCGGAATCGCCTTCGTAGGCGAGGATATGGGTGGCAATGCGGTCGAGGAACCAGCGGTCGTGCGAGATCACCAGGGCGCAACCGGGGAAGGCGAGTATGGCGTCTTCCAGGGCGCGCAGGGTTTCGATATCCAGGTCGTTGGAGGGTTCGTCGAGTAACAGCACGTTGGCGCCCTGCTTGAGGGTATTGGCCAGGTGCAAACGGCCGCGCTCACCGCCGGAAAGTTCGCCCACACGTTTTTGCTGGTCGGAACCCTTGAAGTTAAAGCGGCCAATATAGGAGCGCGAGGAAACTTCGTAGTTGCCGATTTTCAAAATATCGGCGCCACCGGATACGGCTTCCCACACAGTTTTGCTGTTGTCGAGGTTGTCGCGGCTTTGGTCAACAAAGGCGACATTCACGGTTTCACCGATGACCACTTCGCCGGAATCCGGCTTCTCGCGGCCGGCAATCATGCGGAACAGGGTGGATTTACCCGCGCCGTTACCGCCGATAATGCCTACCACTGCACCCTTGGGCACGCTAAAGCTGAGGTTGTCGATCAGCAAGCGGTCGCCATAGGCTTTGGAGACATTGTGGAATTCGATGACCTTGTCGCCCAGGCGCTCACCGGGCGGAATGTAAATTTCGTTGGTTTCGTTGCGTGCCTGGAATTCCTGGGATTGCAGTTCATCAAAGCGGGCCAAACGCGCCTTGCTCTTGGCTTGGCGGCCTTTGGGGTTTTGTCTTACCCACTCAAGCTCTTGCTTCAGGGCCTTTTGGTGGGCGGCTTCGGCGCGCTGTTCCTGGGCCAGGCGGGCTTCTTTTTGCTCCAGCCAGCTGGAGTAGTTGCCCTCGTAGGGAATGCCGTGGCCGCGGTCGAGTTCCAGAATCCAGCCGGCGGCGTTGTCGAGGAAGTAGCGGTCGTGGGTAATAGCCACGACTGTGCCGGTGAATTTTTGCAGGAACTGCTCCAGCCAGAATACGGATTCCGCATCCAGGTGGTTGGTTGGTTCGTCCAGCAACAGCATATCGGGGCGTGATAACAGCAGGCGGCAC
>CAMLRI010000173.1 GCA_946482385.1 uncultured Cellvibrio sp. | reverse complement strand
TAACTGCAAGTGCGCACTATTTTACGCTGCCTGGAATCACCGGCACCGAGTGTTTGACCGCGCCGTTTTGGCCGCGCTGGCGCAGCAGGTGATCCATTAACACCAATGCCAACATGGCCTCGGCGATGGGAGTTGCGCGTATGCCCACGCAGGGATCGTGGCGGCCTTTGGTGATCACTTCCACCGGGTTGCCGTGTACATCCACGCTGCGGCCGGGAATGTGCAAGCTGGATGTCGGCTTGAGCGCGAGGTTGGCGATAATATCCTGCCCCGAAGAAATGCCACCGAGAATGCCGCCAGCGTTGTTGGATAAAAAACCCTCGGGGGTTATCTCATCGCGGTGCTCGGTGCCACGCTGGGCAACAGAGTCAAAACCTGCGCCTATTTCCACCCCTTTTACCGCGTTAATACTCATGAGCGCATGAGCAATTTCTGCATCCAGGCGATCAAAAATCGGCTCGCCCAAACCGGGCGGCACACCGGTGGCCACCACCGTAATTTTGGCTCCAATGGAATCGCCCTCTTTATTGAGCGCCTTCATAAATTCTTCCATCTCCGCCACCTTGCTGGCGTCGGGGCAGAAGAACGGGTTTTGCCCTACCTGATCCCAATCCACGGTTTCAATTTTGATGGGCCCCAGTTGCGACAGGTAGCCGCGCACCTCAATGCCATGGAAATCCTTGAGGTATTTTTTGGCAATAGCGCCCGCCGCTACCCGCATAGCGGTTTCGCGCGCGGAAGAGCGGCCACCGCCGCGGTAATCGCGCACACCGTACTTTTGCATGTAGGTGTAATCGGCATGGGCGGGGCGGAATTGATCTTTGATATTGGAGTAGTCTTTGGAGCGCTGATCAGTATTTTCAATCAACATGCCAATGGGTGTGCCAGTAGTTTTACCTTCAAACACACCCGAGAGAATTTTGACCTGGTCTTCCTCGCGGCGCTGGGTGGTGTAGCGCGATTGGCCAGGCTTGCGGCGATCCAGGTCGATTTGGATATCCGCCTCAGTTAATTCCAACCCCGGCGGGCAGCCATCCACAATGCAACCTAGCGCTGGGCCATGGCTTTCACCAAAGGTGGTTACTGTAAACAGCTTGCCGTATGTATTGCCTGACATTCTTGGGTTCCTGATTCAATTCGCTAGATTCAAAAAAAGTGGGCGGATTATACGCAAGTTCACCGTTTAGAGGGCGCCCTGCCCGCGCGCCGCGCGTAAATCCTGGGCAGACAAAACAAATACGCCATGGCCGCCGCGCTCAAACTCCACCCAGATAAAGGGCAACTCGGGGTAAGCCGCCGCCAGGGCCGGCCAGGAGTTGCCCACCTCCACCACCAGCAACCCCGTTTCCGTTAAATGATCTGCCGCCTGGGCCAATAGCTGGCGAGTAAAATCCAGGCCATCCTCGCCCGAGGCCAGGCCCAGCTCCGGCTCTGCGTGATATTCATCGGGCAGGCTGGCCATATCCTCGGCATCCACATAGGGCGGGTTGGACACAATTAAATCGAACACCTGCCCCCGCAAATTGGCAAAGCCATCGGATTGGATGGCAAACACCCGCTCCTCCAGGTTGTGCATTTGGATATTTTCCTCGGCTACCGCCAGGGCATCCCAGGAAATATCGCTCAACTGCACCTCGGCATCGGGGAAGGCATAGGCACAGGCGATACCTATGCAGCCGCTGCCGGTGCACAAATCGAGGATGCGCTGCGGGGGTTGGATCAGCCAGGGTTCGAAACGCTTGAGGATCAATTCAGCAATAGGCGAGCGCGGCACCAGCACTCGCTCATCCACAACAAACGGCAAACCGGTAAACCAGGCCTTGCCGGTAATGTAGGCCGCAGGGATACGCTCCTGGATACGGCGCTGCAAATTGGCCAGCACCCGCTCGCGCTCAGGGCGGGTCAGGCGCGCCGACAGCCATTCGCTATCCAGCGGCGGGGTCAGGTGCACGGCGTGCAACACCAGCTGCTCGGCTTCATCCCAGGCATTGTCGGTGCCGTGGCCATAAAACAATTCGGCAGCGGTAAATTCACTGGCGCCCCAGCGAATAAAATCCCGCAGGGTCAATAATTCATCAAGCAGTGCAGACATGGGCGGCAAGTCCTTCAACAATGGCAGGGCGGCATTTTACCCAATAAATTCCCGCCATAAGGATTTATTATTTTTTAGATGCGCAGGCGCGGGTTACACTAGCCACCTGTTTGATATAAGGCTTGTGCCGTTTGAGGAGATACTTATGAAAGAACATTTTGCCAGCATCATTGCCAGCGTGGGCGAAGACCTGAACCGCCCTGGCCTGCTCGACACTCCCGAACGCGCCGCCAAAGCCTTTCAATTCCTTACTCGCGGTTACCACCAAACCCTTGACGATGTGGTCAATGGCGCGCTCTTTCCTTCGGACTCCCAGGAAATGATTATGGTGAAGGACATAGAGCTCTACTCCCTGTGCGAACACCATTTGCTGCCGTTTATCGGCAAGGCCCATGTGGCCTATATCCCCACCGGCAAGGTGTTGGGCCTATCGAAAATTGCGCGAATCGTGGATATGTTTGCCCGCCGCCTGCAAATCCAGGAACAACTTACCGTGCAAATTGCCGAGTGCATCCAGCAAATTACCGGCGCTTCCGGAGTGGGGGTAATTATTGAAGCCAAGCACATGTGCATGATGATGCGCGGCGTAGAAAAACAAAATTCATCCATGAAAACCTCGGCCATGCTCGGCAGCTTCCGCAGCAACCAGGCGACCCGCAACGAATTCTTGTCACTGCTGCGTTAATCCATTTTCACCCGCCCATAAAAAATGCCGCCTTTTATACCGGGCACCTGAATAGCCCGGCATAAAAGGCGGCATTGCGATAGCCCAAGCCTTAACGAATCGGACGAATTCCCACCGCTTCGCGCACCTTATCCAACAGCGGACGGCTGTAGGCGCGCGCCTTGGCAGCACCCGCCTGCAACACATCTTCAATATGCGCCGGGTTGGCTAACAGGGATTCATAGCGCTCGCGCGCTTCCGCCAACTGGCCATTGATCAATTCAAACAGCTGCCGTTTGGCTTCGCCCCAGGCAATACCCTCGGCAAAAGCCTGGCGCATTTGCGCGGTTTGTTCCTGGCTGGCAAAGGCCTGCCAAATTTGGAACACCGGTGATGTGTCTGGATCTTTAGGCTCACCTGGCTCCAGCAAATTGGTCAGAATTTTATTGATGGATTTTTTCAGCTGCTTTTCCGGCAAAAACAAGGGAATGGTATTGCCATAACTTTTGCTCATTTTGCGGCCATCCAAACCTTGCAGTACGGCCACATTGTCATCCACCACCGCTTCGGGCAACACAAAATGCTCGCCATAATGGTGGTTGAATCGCGCTGCTATATCGCGCGCCATTTCAATGTGCTGGATCTGGTCGCGCCCTACCGGCACCTTGTTGGCGTTGAACATCAAAATATCCGCCGCCATCAACACCGGGTAG
Organism: uncultured Cellvibrio sp.; assembly: GCA_946482385.1. Next base: position 2,202 of record CAMLRI010000173.1, on the reverse strand, counting down.
GAATAAAGCCCCATGGTCACACCAAAATCCGGATCTTCCCCCGCCTCCTGGTTGGCATCTACGGCGGCCTTGTAGGCGTGGGCGCGGTTCATCAGGCCTTTAGCGGCCATGCAGTTGAGCACCCAGCACAGCTCGGGGATTTCCGGCACATCGGACTGGCGATAAAACACCGCATTATCGGTATTCAAGCCCAGCGCCAACCAGGTGGCCGCAATTTCACGGGTAGATTGGTGTACCAGTGCAGGGTCCTGGCATTTGATCAGGGCATGAAAATCGGCAAGGAAGTAAAAGGATTGCACCTCGGCGCGGGCGCTGGCTTCAATCGCCGGGCGGATGGCGCCCACATAGTTACCCAAGTGGGGAGTGCCGGTGGTAGTAATACCGGTGAGTACGCGTTGTTTAGTCATGGGGCCCATTCTTATGATGAGGAATCAGAAAAAAATAGGCCGCCATGATACAGGCATGGGCTACAAAAACCAGCCCGCTAGCGGCGCTTACAAACCGCCATAGCACTGGTCGGCGTACTGCAAAATATAGGTATCGAAACCTGCCTGGGTGAGCAATTGCACCGCTACATCGCAGCGGCGCCCTGAATCATCGGTGATGACATAGGTGAGGCTGGCATCCAGCTCTTTCAGGCTGGCGCGCAACTGGCTGAGGGGAATGTTGCGGCTGCCGGGCACAGAGGCAAAGCGGCGCTCTACCGGCAGGCGCACATCAATAACCTGATAGGCAGGTGCCGCTTTTAAGGCGGCAGCAGTAATAAATTTTTGCACCGGCTGGTGCAGCAACTCGCGGAAATCTTCTTTTTTCAGGCGTTTTAATTTGCCAGGGGTGAGCATTTTGATAGTGGCATTGCGCGTGGTATCCCCCACCAGAGCCTCTTCGCCAAAGTAATCGCCCGGACGCAGGGCGGCGAGTATATTGCCTGCCGCATCCAATACCACGGCGCTGCCAGATTCCAGCACATAAAAAAACTCACCGCGCTCGCCCTGCTTGATCACCACTTCATCGGCCTGCACTTTTTGGGTTTCAAAGCGCACAAACAATTGGCGGATATTGGCAGGCGGCAATTTGACAAACAGCGGCGCCTGCAGCAGCGCCGACATCCAGTCGCTATCATCCGCCCCTGCCGGCAAGCTTTCATCAGACTCATCAGCACCCTCGCCGCTTTCGCTCCAGGCCATTACCAAATCGAGGAAATCGCTATCCACAGCCAGCAAGGTCACCGAGGTTTTGGCTACCGCCGAAACCTGGGTGGGCTGAGTCATATTCAGGGGGGAGCGGCGCGATTCACTGGAGGGGCTGAGGGTGATCACCTGGAATGCTGAATCTATCAGGTCGACAGTGCCACTTAACAAATAGAGCTTTTCCGGAAAAGGGCGACCGCGCTTGAAAATAATGGCACCCTTGGGAAACTCGCGCAGCACCGCTTTTTCTGCCACCTGAGCCAGGTATTCCTGGCTGAGGGTGTCGAATGGTGTATATGAGGAAAGCACATCGGGACTGATCGCCATGATTAAGACTCCAACACCTGCATAAGGCGATTATAGGCTGACACGAAAATTCGCATAAGCCGTAAGCAATAGGCTGCGGATTATAATCAGGCGGCCGCCGCGTCGCCGCTATCAACACCCAGTATTTTGCACTGGTTCACACCCCTTTGCTTGTATAGGTCATCACCGGCAAAGGAACTGAAGGATAACGAAAAAACTCCACTGCCGCGCGATACAGGTACCAGCCATCGGCACTGCCAGCCAGTTCGCGGATGGAATGCATGGCAAAGGTGGGAGCACCTACATCCAGGGTTTTTACCCCTACTTCCGAAGCTACCACCGGGCCGATGGTGCTGCCGCAGCCCATATCTGTGCGGGCCACAAAACTTTGCACCGGCACCTGGGCTTTGGCGCAAAGCAAGCGGAAAAAGGCGCTGGTCTCGCTGGTGGTGGCATAGCGCTGGTTGGCATTGACCTTGATCACCGGGCCGCGATTAAGCAAAGGGTCATGCTTTTCGTCGTGCTTATCCATAAAGTTGGGGTGGATGCCGTGGGCATTGTCGGCCGAGATCAGCAGCGAGCGCTCCAGCACCCGCACACGGGTATCCACCTCCGGCAACAAGCGCTCCAGGAACTGCTCCAGCATAGGCCCCTTGGCGCCACAGCAGGAGGCACTACCCACCTCTTCGTGGTCGGTGAAAATCAG
>CAMLRI010000172.1 GCA_946482385.1 uncultured Cellvibrio sp. | reverse complement strand
TTTTTCTTTTCTGCCTGGCTCCCCTTGGGTAATTTTTTCGCCCAGCCTAAAAAGTTTTAATTTTCAATCGCTTAGCTAAGTGTTCAGAAGTTGGCACCGCTATTGCAAAACCCCCATTAGCGGCAGTTGTACTGCCAAAAAACCAACGCTATTGGGGTATTCACCGTGGACAGAGCCTTATTTATCGCCATGACCGGCGCCAAGCACAATATGCTGGCCCAGGCCAATCGCGCCAATAACCTGGCCAACATCAATACCACCGGCTTCCGCGCCGATTTCGAACAATCCCGCAGCATGGGGGTTTACTACGGCTCCGGCCAACCCACCCGCGCCTATGCACTCACCGAATCGCCAGCAGCCGATTTCGCCTCTGGCCCCATGATCAACACCGGCAATGAATTGGATGTGGCCATCCAGGGCAATGGCTTTATCGCCGTGCAAGCCCCCGATGGCAGCGAGGCCTACACCCGCGCCGGTAACTTGACGATAGACACAGCCGGCATGCTGCGCACCGCCAACGGCCTGCCAGTGATGGGCGCCGCCGGCCCCATTGCCGTACCCGAACACGAAAAACTGCAAGTGGGTGCCGACGGCACTCTCTCCATGGTTGGCCTGGGGCAGGGGCCAGAAGCCATGGTGGAAGTAGGGCGCATCAAATTGGTAAACCCGGAATTACAAAATTTGGAAAAAGGTGATGACGGTTTATTTCGCCAGCGCGATGGCTTGGATGCCCCCGCCGCCTTCGATGTCACCCTGCGCAGCGGCATGCTCGAAGGCAGCAACGTCAATGCTGTTGCCGAATTTACCCAAATTATGAGCCTGGCGCGCCAGTACGAAATGCAAGTTAAGGTGATGAAAACCGCCGAAGAAAACAGTGCGGCCTCTGCGCAACTGTTGCAAATGTCCTAACCGTTTTTAGTTTATTCAGGAGTCGATCATGCACTCAGCACTTTATGTCAGTAAAACCGGTTTGGCAGCACAGGATCGCCAGCTGGCCACCATCTCCAACAACCTCGCCAACGTGGGCACTGTGGGTTTTAAACGCGACCGCGCGGTATTTGAAGATTTGCTCTACCAAAACCAGCGCCAGCCTGGCGGCCAGCAAACCCAGGAAACCCAATTGCCATCCGGTTTGCAATTGGGCACAGGTGTGCGCGTAGTGGCAACGCAAAAAGAATTTACCGAAGGCAATATCCAGGTGACCGAACAGGCGCTGGACGTAGCCATCGACGGGCGCGGCTTTTTACAAGTGCTGCAACCCGACGGCACCATCGCCTACACCCGCAATGGCCAGTTGCAAATTAATGGCGAAGGCCAATTGGTGAATGGCGACGGCTACTTGCTGGAGCCGGCGATTATTGTTCCCGAAGGCGTTAACAAAATTACCATCGGCACCAACGGCACCGTCAATGCCTACACACCCGGTGTGGCCGACCCGCAACAGCTGGGCGACATCACCCTGGCAGATTTTATTAACCCTTCTGGTTTGCAGGCTATTGGCGGCAACCTGTTTGTGGAAACCGTGGCTAGCGGCAACCCGCTGCAAGGTATTCCCGGTGAAAACGGCATGGGCGCGTTAAAGCAGGGCATGTTGGAAAGTTCCAACGTGGACATAGTGGAAGAGATGGTCAATATGATCACCACCCAGCGCGCCTACGAAATGAATTCCAAAGTGGTTTCTACTGCTGACCAGATGCTGCAGTACATCACGCAAAATCTTTAATTGAGGCATGCATCATGAACGCCCGTGCGCTTATTAGCAGTCTGAGTTTGGTGTTGTTGGTCGCGGGTTGCGCCGGCAATAAAAAACCCATGGCCGATGATCCTGCCTATGCGCCCACTATCGCCGCCAATATGCCTGTGCCCCAGCGCACGTCCGGCTCGCTCTACCAGGATACCTACGGCGTAAGTTTGTTTAACGACCGCAAAGCGCATTTCGTGGGCGATGTAATTACCGTTACCCTCAGCGAGCGCACTGTCTCGCGCAAATCCTCCGGCGTTGCGGTGAATAAGCAATCGGGTGTGGAAATGAATGCGGGGCCACTGCTCGGCGCCACGCCGACTTTTAAAGGCCGCGACATGAGCACTGAGCTATCGCAAGAGCGCACCTTTAAAGGCGACGCCGATGCTGACCAAAGCAACAGCTTGCAAGGCAATATCACCGTGACAGTGGCGGAAATTCTGCCCAACGGCAATTTAATTGTGCGCGGTGAAAAGTGGATCACCCTCAACCGCGGCGATGAATTTATCCGCATCAGCGGCATAGTGCGCCCGGAAGATATAGCGCCGGACAACACGATTCTTTCCACCCGTTTGGCCAATGCCAAAATTTCCTACAGCGGCTCCGGCGAACTGGCCAACTCGCAAACCATGGGTTGGTTGTCGCGCTTTTTTAACAGTGAATGGTGGCCGCTTTAAGCGCGCATAGAGGTGTCATTATGTTGCGATTCATCAGTATTGTTGCGCTTTTGTGTGTAGTGTCTGCGGCCCAGGCCGAGCGCATTAAAGATATCGCCAGCGTTGCCGGTGTGCGCGCCAACCAATTGGTGGGCTATGGCCTGGTAGTGGGTTTGGATGGCACTGGCGACCAAACCACCCAATCGCCTTTTACCGTGCAATCCTTCAACAGCATGTTGAAACAATTTGGCATCACCGTGCCGGAAGGCGCGCGTATGCAAATGAAAAACGTCGCGGCAGTGATGGTGCAGGCCGAGCTGCCCGCCTTTGCCAAACCAGGGCAAACCCTGGATGTGACCGTATCTTCCATCAGTAACGCCAAAAGCCTGCGCGGCGGCAGCCTGTTGGTTACACCGCTCAAAGGTTTGGATGGCAAGGTGTACGCCGTGGCCCAGGGTAATTTAATTGTCGGTGGTTTAAGCGCAACCGGTGCCGATGGCTCCCGCGTCACCGTGAATATTCCCAGCGCCGGCCGCATTCCCGGTGGCGGTTTGGTGGAGCGGATGGTGGAAACCAATTTTGCCGCAGGCCAACCCATTATTTTTAATTTGAACCGCGCCGATTTCACCACCGCTAACCGCTTGGCACAAAGCATTAATAAATTGTTGGGGCCAGACACAGCGCGCCCTATAGATGCCGTATCCATTTTGGTGGACTCGCCGCAAAACCCGGCGCAGCGCGTGGACTTCATCGCCATGCTGGAAAATTTGGAAGTCACCCCCGGTGAAGAAGTGGCCAAGGTCATTATCAATTCCCGCACCGGCACTATTGTGGTGGGTAAAAATGTGCGCGTGTCCCCCGTGGCGGTTACCCACGGCAGCCTCACCGTTTCTGTGGCAGAAAGTTTAACCGTTAGCCAACCCAATCCCTTGGGGCAGGGCACGACTGTGGTGGTGCCCAGCACCAATGTGCAAACCCAGGAGGAGCAAAACCCCATGTTTAAATTTGCCCCCGGTGCCAGCCTGGACGACATCGTCAAATCCGTTAACAACGTAGGTGCATCGCCCAGCGATTTAATGGCAATACTGGAAGCCTTAAAGCAAGCTGGCGCCCTTAAAGCTGAATTGGTGGTGATCTAAATGTTGCCCCTGGATACCAGCCTGCCGCACAAAGCCGTACAGGATTCTGTATTCGACCAGCGCGGGCTTAATGCCATCCGCAGCCTGGGGCGCGAACAAAGCCCCGAGGCGGTGCGCCAGGTTGCGCAAAAATTTGAAGCCATGTTTGTGCAGGAAATGTTGAAAACCATGCGCGCCGCCAGCGATGTATTTGCCGAAGGCAGCTACTTCAGCAGCGACACCGAGCGGTTTCACCGCGATATGCACGACCAGCAAATGGCTTTGAATTTAACCAGCGGCCGCGGCATAGGTTTGGCAGACCAGCTGTACCAACAAATGATGCAAGCCTACGGCAAGCACATGGGCAATGCGCCCGGCCCCCGCGAAGCGGGCGAGCAAAATACTGAACAAGGAATATTGCCCGCTGCCGTGCAACACCAGCAGTGGCAGCAAGCGTTGGCATCCAGTGAAACTCCTTCGTCGAATCAAATCCTGCCGCCAAATCAAACTATGGCACCTGCCAGCGCAGACGACGAGTTGTTAAGTAATTATTACCTGGGCATTTCCCGCCCGGTGCCGGCAGCCAATTTCACCAAGCCAGCCTATGCCGGCATTAGCCAAGTCTTTGCCGCTGGCGATAAAACACCGGTTAGCCAAAGCCAGCGCGATTTTGTCGCCCTGCTGCGCCCCCATGCGGAACAGGCGGCGCGCGAATTAAATATTAATCCCGATGTGTTAATTGCCCAGGCTGCACTGGAAACCGGTTGGGGCAAACAGGTAATCCACACCCGCCAGGGCGATAACAGTTTTAATTTATTTAATATCAAAGCCGGCAGCCAATGGCAGGGCGATAGTGTGCGTGTGTCCACCCTGGAATATCAGCAGGGCATGCCGCACTACGAGCGCGCCAGCTTCCGTAAATACAACAGCTACGCCGAAAGTTTTGCCGATTATGTGCGCCTGATCCAAAACAACCCGCGCTACCAACCGGCGCTGGCGGCGGGTAAAAATTCCCCGGCTTATGCCGAGGCATTGCAGCGCGCCGGTTACGCTACAGATCCGGATTACGCCAGCAAAATTAAACGCCTGTTAAACAGCGACCCTATTAATACCCTTGCCGACTGGGGCCAATCGGCGCAAGCCTTTTTATCGCTTGCCGAACAGGCGCGCCAACGCCTAACGGAGTAATACTATGTCGGGCTTACTTTCCAATGCGGTTTCCGGCTTGCAGGCCAGTCAAAATGCCCTGCGCACTGCCGGCCACAATATTTCCAATGCCAACACCGCCGGCTATACCCGCCAGGAAGTGAACTACGCCACCCGCCCGGAGCAAAGCGCCGGCGCGGCGGGTTATATAGGTTCCGGTGTTACCACTGCCTCCATCGAGCGGGTGGTAAATGAATTTGTGACAGCACAATTGCGCCTGGATACATCCACTTATAATCAACTGAATAGCTACAACATCAATATCGGCAAAATTGATAAATTATTTGCCGATGTCAGCACGGGTTTAAGTGGCGGCCTGCAAACCTTTTTTGCCGCCATGCAAAACGGTGCCAATGATCCGGCATCAACCCCTGCGCGCCAGTTAATTGTTACCGAAGTCAGCAGCCTGAGTGTGCGCTTTAATAGTTTGTACCAGCGTTTGGACGATATTGAAAAAAGCATCAACGGCGAAGTAAAAACCGTCACCAGCCAAATATCGGCGCTGGCCAAAACCATTTCCGATTTAAACCAGTCTATTGCTGAAAAACGCGCGTCGGGCAATGGCACTATGCCCAATGATTTAATGGATAAGCGCGACGAATCGCTACGCCAGTTATCAGAACTGGTTTCCATACAAACGGTTAAACAAGGCGATGGCGATGTCAATGTATTTATCGGCAATGGCCAGCCCTTGGTGGTGGGAACCCAGGTAAGTGCGCTGAGTGTAACCAGCGATGGCAAAATTCAATTGCTCAGTAACGGCGGCTATGCTGCCGATATTACCGAGCAGGTATCCGGTGGAAAAATTGGCGGCCTGCTGAGCTTTCGCAGCCAGGTGTTGTTCCCGTCGCAAAATGAATTGGGCCGTGTGGCCTTGGCCATAGCGGATCAATTCAATACCTTGCAACAGCAGGGCCTGGATTTGGATGGCGATTACGGCCAACCCTTATTTGCCGACAAGATCGG
>CAMLRI010000171.1 GCA_946482385.1 uncultured Cellvibrio sp. | reverse complement strand
CATTCCGGTATTGGGTTGCACTATGTATTTCCGCGCATTTCACTGGTGGCTGTGTCAGCTGGGGCTGGCCCTGGCGCTGTTTAATCTGCTTGGGTTGAACCCGGCCAAGGCCAATCCAGGGCAAGAACAAAGGCAGGAACCAGGCGCTGAGGCGGCCGCCCCTATGGAGGTGCGCTACTACAACCGCGGCGCCCTGGATATACGCCACGCCTATAAGCACCAGTTGATCCAGCTGGCGCTGGAAGCCACCCGCGCCGAATACGGCGATTACCGCATTATTGAATTCACCCAGGAGCCCACCTCCAAACGCCAATCGCAGCTGCTAAGCAGGGGACGCCAGCTCAATCTCGCCTGGGCCTCGGCTGGCTCAGACACCGCCCAGGCACAGGTTATTCCCATAGAGGTGGACATACTGCGCGGCCTGCTGGGGATGCGCGTGTGCCTGGTCAACCGCAAGGCGCCGCCCCTGGGGGATATCCACAACCTGGAGCAGCTGCGCCAGTTGCGTATTGGCCAGGGGTTGCGCTGGCCAGATACCCAGATTTACCGCAACAGCGGCATCACCCCCCAGGAATCCATCAGCTTTGAAAACCTCTTTGCCATGCTGCAGGCCAAACGCTTTGACTGCGTGCCCCTGGGCGCCGACGAGGTGCTGCTCAGCTACCGCGACCAGCTGGCCCAGCACCCGGATTTGGCGGTGGAACCCAAGCTGCTGATTTACTACCACTACCCGCTCTACTTTTATGTCAGCGCCAAACACCCGCGCCTGGCCGAGCGGCTGCGCCTGGGGCTGGATAAGATCCAGCGCAACGGCGAGTTTATGCGCCTGTTCAACCAGCATTTCGCCGCCGACCTGAAAACCCTGGCGCTGCACCAGCGGCAGATTGTCTGTTTGCCCTCCCCCTATATCGACCCGGCGCAGCAAACCTGCCCCAACCCGGCAAGGGATCTGCGCCCCGGGCGCTATTAGCGCCCTTTGATCCACCAATCACCCAATAACGACAGCCCCTATGTACAAGACCACCAACCACCAACCGCGCCGCCCCAGGGGCGGCACTTATGCTTGGCGACTGGCGCTGCCCTGGCTGCTGGCCGTCAGCATCCAACCCTGCGCCGCGCAACCCGGTGACATGGATGAGCTGCTCGATATGGATATACAACAGCTGTTGCAGCAGCGCATCACCGGCAGCCAATTGCTGCGCGCCAGCCCCAGCCGCGCCGGCAGCCCTATCACCCTGATCCAGCGCAGCGATATTGCCCGCTCCGGGGTTAAAAGCCTGGAGGCGCTATTGCAGCGGCTGCCGCTCTCCGCCGGCTATGCCGGCAACCAGAGCAACGCCTACTGGGGAGTCAATGGCAATGGCAGCACCCACGTCAACCTGCGCGGCCTGGGTATCAACCGCACCCTGGTATTGCTCAACGGCCAGCGCCTGGCTCCGGGCGGCACCGGCGCCAATGCGGCGGTGGATCTCAACAGCATCCCCCTGGCGCTGGTGGAACGCATCGAGATTTTCCGCGACGGCGCCTCCACCGCCTACGGCGCCGATGCAGTGGCCGGGGTAGTGAACATCATCACCCGCGAGCGCTTAAACGGCAGCGAACTGCAACTGGATTACGGCCAAACCAGCCAGGGCGATGGCGCCGAACAGGCCGCCAGCCTCAGTTGGGGCCGCACAGGGGAAGACGGCTGGCTGCTGCTCAACCTCAGCCACCAGCAAAACGCGGCCATCAATATGGCCAGCCGCGCCGGCTGTGGCCTGGGCGAGGTGAACGGTGCCCTGGCCTGTGTCGACAGCGGCAATACCATTGGCGGGCGCGGGGTTTTGGCCGATGGCCAGAGGGTCAACTTCAACCAGGTGCCGGGTGGCGATGGCGATTTCTACGAAACCTACGACCCGCGCAAACACAACTTCAACGCCAACCCCTACCTCAATGCCGTCAACCCCCTGGAGCGTTACCAGCTGAGCGCCCTGGGTGCCATAGAGCTGGCGGAACAGTTGCAGCTGCGCGGCGAACTGAATTACACCCGGCGCGACTCCGAGCAGCTGGCCTCCCCCGGCACCCTGGGAGCAAACGCGCCCATCGCCATAGCCGCCGACCACCCCAGCAACCCTACCGGCCAGGACTTACTGCTCCAGCGCCGCCGCCTGCTGGAGGCGGGTGCCCGCAGCTTCTACCAAGAAGTCGATTATCTACACGGCCTGCTGGGGCTGGATGGCCGCCTGGGCAGCTGGCACTGGAGCAGCAACCTGCACAGCAATCGCAACTGGGGCACCGATGGCTGGACCAATCTCGCCCGCCTCGACCGGGTGGCGCAAACCCTGGATACCAACCTGTGCAGCAACGCCGCCAATGCCGCCATTCCCTGCGCCGACTACCTGGGCTATGGCGACCTCAGCCCCCAGGTGCTGGATTATTTGATGGTGGACACCCGCGACAAAGGCGGCAACCGCCTCTACGGTTTTAACGCCAGCGCCCGCGGGCCACTGCTGGAACTGCCCGCCGGCCAGGTGCAACTGGCCCTGGGCCTGGAGCTGCGCCGCGAAAAAGGCTGGCGCACCCCCGATCCACTTACCCAAAGTGGCCTGGCCAATATCAACCGCCAGGAACCGGTCAGCGGCCAGCTGGAGGCGCGCGAGGCATTTGTCGAGGCAGAGCTGCCCCTCACCAGCGCCCAGGCCTGGAGCGGTGCCATCCAACTCAACGCCGCCCTGCGCGGCTCCCACTATGATCTGTTTGGCGGCAACACCACCCATAAACTGGCGCTTAACTGGCAGCCTCACCCCAGCCTGGCCATCCACCTGAGCCGCGCCGAGGCCTTCCGCGCCCCCAATATCCCCGAGCTTTACGCCGGCGCCCTGTTGCAAAGCCTGATCACCAGCGACCCCTGCAGCCACTGGAGCCAGCTGCCCAGCAACAGCCCCATCTACCAAAACTGCCTGGCCGCCGGCGTACCCGCCAACTACCAGCAGCTGGCCACCAGCATCCCCACCACCTTGGGCGGCAACCGCGACCTGCAACCGGAGGAAGCGCGCAACTACCACCTGGGTTTTGACTGGCGCCCCGGCTTTGCTCCTGGCGTCAGCCTAGGCCTCAGCCTGTTTCACATAGATATAGACAGCGCCATAGTCTCCATCGACGGCACCAGCAAGCTGGCTGCCTGCTACACCAGCAGCGGTTTATCCCACCCCTTTTGCGGCGGCAGCCATTTCACCCGCAACCCGCAAACCGGCGACATCAACTTCCTTTCCACCCGCTGGATCAATGCCGCCACCGAGGAAATGCAGGGGCTGGACCTGGAACTGGAGTGGCAATTTGACCTGGGTGCCTGGCGCAGCCAGCTGCGCTGGCACAGCAGCTACCTGGATACTTATGAATTGCAGCCCTTTAGCGGCGCAACAACCAGCCAGATGGCGGGCAAGGTCACCAGCGGGCGCGGCAGTTACCTGCGCTGGCGCTCCCTGGCCAGCCTAGAGTTGGAGCGAGGCCCCTGGTCGGGCAGCTACAGCCTGCAATACCTGGATCGCGGCCAGGATGCGAGCGCCAGCCCCGGCAACCTGGGCTACCGCCAACCCAGTATCAGCTACCACTACCTCCAGCTGGGCTACCAGCTGGCCGAGGGATTGCACCTGCGCGGCGGCATAGACAACCTGTGGAACAAGCGCCCGCCCTTTGTGCGCAGCTGGCTGGATGTGAATACCGATACCATGACCTACGACGTCGCCGGGCGCCGCTGGTATCTGGGACTGAACTACCTGTGGTAAAAAAAATCTGGGGAACAAATCTGCAGGCGGGGATCAATAAGCGGGGTTTAGCCAGGTTTTTTATATAACTATTGCGTCTGATGTAGCGGCCAAGTCGGGTACATACTAAAAAGCACCGCCCCCAGCGGGCCGCTGAACACCCACAAGGCAGTCGCTATAACGGAGCCAGCCATGATGCAAACCATCGCCCCCAACCTGACCCATTTGTTCGACCAACTCGGCCTGGACAGCGGCGAAGAGGCCATCGCCGAATTTATCCGCCGCCACCATTTGGGCCACGACACCTCCCTCAGCCACGCCCATTTTTGGAGCCCGGCCCAGCGCCAGTTTATCGACGAGAGCTGGCACGAAGATTCCGACTGGTGCGAGCTGATCGACCAGCTGGACGCCCTGCTGCACACCCGCCATTGAGCGGTCAATTTGCTGGTTAGTGTGTCTGCCAACGCAGGCGCTGCAAGCACGCCAACTGCTGCGCCTCGGGCACCCCCAAGGTACCCAGGTACAGCCGCAGGTTGGCGCCCGCAGGCACCGCCGCCCCCTGCGGCCATTGGCTGCCAAGCGCTGCCAACTGCCGCAACACCTGGCGCTCTGCCAGTAGCTCCGCTTGCTTGATTCCCTGGCGCACCTGCTCCAGCTCAATATCGGCTGTGCCATAGTGCGCCTTCAGCTGGCGGCGCAGGGCGCGCAGCGGCAGCACCGCCTGGGCCACCCAGGGCGCTATGGCCGCTTGGGCCTGCTGCAAACCCTCGGCAGTCAGCTCACAGCCGCCGCGCTCCAGCCACAGGCACCACAGTAGCAGGCACACATCGGCACCCTGCTCGTCCTGCAACGCCAAACAGGCCTGGGCCACCCCCGGCTGGGCGTAAACCCCCAGGGCAAAGTCCCACAGCGAGGCAAAATCCCCGCCCTCAAGATCCGCTTGCATCACACCCGATTGCCCTAAAGTCTCGGCCACAGCCACCTCCGCATGGCGTAGAATGCGCGCCATGATTCAATTACAAGCCATCTCCATCCAACGCGGCAGCAAATTCCTGCTGGAAAACGCTGACCTTACCATTTATCCGGGCCAAAAAGTCGGCTTGATCGGCGCCAATGGCAGCGGCAAATCCACCCTCTTCCAGCTGCTGCTGGGCGAGCTGCAGAGCGATACCGGCAGCGTCGATATTCCGCGCCACTGGCGCCGCGCCCACATGGCGCAGGAAGTCGGCCACACCAACCGCAGCGCCCTCGACTATGTGCTCGACGGCGACATAGAACTGCGCCGGCTGGAAACAGAGATCGCCCAGCTCAGCGCCCAGGCCGACCCGGGTGAGCAGCTGGCGCACCTCTACAGCGAGATGGAAAACATCCACGCCTACACCGCCCCGGCGCGGGCCCAGCAGCTGCTCAATGGCCTCGGCTTTGCCGCGGGCGACGCCCAGCGCCCGGTGACAGATTTTTCCGGCGGTTGGCGCATACGTTTAAACCTGGCCCAGGCGCTCATGTGCCCCTCGGACTTGCTGCTGCTCGACGAACCCACCAACCACCTCGACCTGGACGCCACCCTGTGGCTGGAAGAGTGGCTTAAACGCTATCCGGGCACCCTGGTAATCATCTCCCACGACCGCGACTTCCTCGACAATATTGTCGACCGCATTGTCAGTATCGAGCGGCAAAAACTCGATGCCTATGCCGGCAACTATTCCGCCTTCGAGCGCCAGCGCGCCGAAAAACTTGCGCAGCAGCAAGTCAGCTTCGAGAAACAGCAGGAGCGCATTGCCCATATCGAAGATTTTATCCGCCGCTTCCGCGCCAAGGCGAGCAAGGCGCGCCAGGCGCAAAGCCGTATCAAAGAGCTGGAGCGCATGGAAAAAATTGCGCCCGCCCATGTGGATTCGCCCTTTAGTTTCCGCTTTGATTGCGCCGACAAAATGTCGGTGCCCCTGGTGCATAT
>CAMLRI010000170.1 GCA_946482385.1 uncultured Cellvibrio sp. | reverse complement strand
TGGCGCGGATGCTGCACTTTGATCTTGGGCTGGTAGTAAAGGCTGAGCTGGCCACCGTGCAGGGCGCTTTCAAATTCCCGCGATATATGCAGGCGGCGCAGGTGTTTTTCGTCCCAACCCGCCTGGTAGCTGCAGCTGCGGATACCCTGGGCGCGGCCCTGGTTAAGGGCCAGGCTGGCGCGCCGCAGCAGGCTTTCGGCGTCGCCGGCATGCTGGGGGTAAAGGGCGCTGCCGAGGTTGACCTCGATTTGGATCTGGGTGCCGCTGACCAGCAAGGGGCGCTTGAACAGCTGGTGGATTTTGTCGCCATAGACGCCGCCGTCCTCCCCTGCCGCCAGCCGCAGCAGCAGCAAAAACTCGTCGCTGCCCAGGCGCAGCACCGCTGCCTGGGGCAGTAGCTTCACCAGCTGGCGCGCCACTTCGGCCAAAAGGTCGTCGCCCAGCTGCTGGCTGAGCTCGTCGTTTACCTGGGCAAAGTTTTTGATATCCACCACCAGCGCCGCCAGCTGGGGGCGCGCCTCATCCAGGCCAGCCAGGGCGCGCTGCAGTTCCGGCAGTATGCGCTGGCGGTTGGGCAGGCCGGTGAGGGGGTCGTGCTCGGCCTGGTAGATCACCTGCTGTTCGCGCTCGGCAATGGCGGCCTGCATGCTGATAAAGGCCCGCGCCAAATCGCCCAGTTCATCCTGGGATTTCACCGCCACCGGGGTGTCGTAGGAACCCTTGGCGATGCGCTGGGCGATGGCCGCCAGATGCTGCACCGGGCGGGTAACACTGCGCGCCAGGAAGAGCGCCGCTATGGCAGCGATAAAAGCAAAGGCCAGGGCCAGCAGCAACAGCTGGATATTGAGCCGGGCAAAGGGCGCCATCACCTGGCTGAGGGGCACTTGTAATACGGCCTGCAACTGGTGCTGTTGGCCCAGCACTGGCACCCGCAGCGACATAAGGTCGCCGTAGATAAACACCCCATCGCCCGCCGGGCTGGCCGCCAACTGCTGGCGCAGTTGCGCGCGCGCCGGCTGCGCCAGGGTGCCGGCCAAATAGTCCACCTGCCCCGGCGCCGTTTGGATAAACGATACCTCCAGCCCGGTGAGGCGCTTGAGTTCATCGCTAAGGGCGCTGTTAATGCCAAAACCCATGCCGGCGTAGCCGATCACCTGGGGCGCGCGCACCGCAAAGAACACCAGCTGGTAGGCGCGGCCCTGAATCATCACTGTGTCATAGGCCTGGCCGCGCTCCTGGGCGCGCTGGCGCAGCTGCTGGAAGGCCGCCCCCGCCTGCTGCTCCAGGGCGGCATCGCTGCTGATCAGGCGGCCGTCGCGGTCGATCAACACCCCCAGCTCCGCCTTGATCCGCCCGGCGTGGTTGGCCAGGGCCGAGCGGATGGTGTTGGCATCGCCACTGGCCACCGCATCTTTAAAACCAAAATCCTCGGTAAGCACTTTTACCGACAGCGCCAGCTGGCTGGCATTATTTTGCAATAGGCGGGTGAACAGCTCGCCCCCGGCGCGCAGTTCAGCGCGGGCGTTTTGCTCTACCGCCTGCTGGATAACCAGGCGGGTGGCGACATAGGAAATGGCCTCCAGCCCCAGCACCAAACCCAGCAGGAAGAGCAGCAGCTTGATCAGGTAGCTGAGCCGGAAACGGATCATAAGCAGGCTGGCCCCGGCCTAGTTAAACAGGTTGCTGAATTCGTCGCTGGGCGGCGGTGGCTCCACCAATCCATCCAGCTCCACCTGCAATTGCAGCCGCTGATCGGCAGCCAACTGCTGCGCCGGCGCCAGGTAAGGCTGCTCCCGCTGCGGGTGGTAGATCTCGATACGGTAGTTGCCCGCCGGCAGATCGGTTAACTGTGCCAGGCCAGCCTCATCCGACTTGGCAAAGTAGGGGGTATCCAGCACATAAATAGTCGCCGCCATGGAATCGTGGATATTGCAGCCCAGCACCACCTTGCCCGGCTGGTCGAACAACACCGGCTCGGCGGTTTTGCCGTGGTAGAGGCGCAGCTCAAATTTTTTCGCCGGGGAAAAGGAGTAAACGTGGTGGCGCACATCGTCGCTGTTGGGGAAGTGCACCAGGGTGTTGGTGCGTATCGCCAGCACCTCGGGTACAAAGCGGAAGTTGCGCTGGTCCATTTCCGCCCGGGGCGGCTGCGCCAGGCTGGGGGCTTGGGCGGGCACAGCGGCCACCACCGCATTGGCCAGGGGGCGGCCATCGTCGCGCTGCACCCGGTAGTCGAGCTGGGCGCTGTGGGCGGCTGGCGCTAACAGGCCCAACAGGCCTATACCAATAACCCTAAGCCAGGCGTGTGGCATTGCGACCCCCTGCCTTGGCGGCATAGAGCGCCTGGTCGGCGCGGTCAAAGGCCGCTTCCAGGGTATCGCCCGCCTGGAACTGGGTGACACCAATGGAAATACTGATCTTGAGCGGCTGCTCCTTGTAGTGGAAAGCGGCGGCGGCTATGGCGGTGCGGATTTTTTCCAGCAGTATGAGGGCGTTGTCGCTACTGGTTTCCGGCAGCAGGGCGACAAATTCCTCGCCGCCGTAGCGGCAGAAAAAATCCACCTCGCGCAGGCGCTTGGCGATGGAATTGCCAATCACCTTGATCACCCGGTCGCCCGCCTGGTGGCCGTGGCTGTCGTTGATTTGCTTGAAGTGGTCTATATCAAACACCGCCAGGCTCAGCGGCCGCTGGTAGCGCTCCCAGCGCTGCACCTCAGTGCGGGCGCGCTCTTCGTAGGCGGCGCGGTTGGGCAGCTGGGTGAGGCTATCCTGCAGGGCCAGGCGGCGCTGCTGCTCCAGGTTGGCGCGGCTGTGCTCGGCTTCGCTCTCCATCACCCGGATTTTCTCGCCCAGCTGGTTGAGCTGCTGCGCCAGTTGCTGCTGCGCCTGCTCGGTTTGCTGGTAGCGGTCGAGGGCCTGGCGGATATTGCCCAGCTGCGACTGCACACTCTGTTTCAGCTGGCTCAGGTCGGTGGCCTGGGCAGCAGAGTCTTCCAGGTCATTCATTTCCTGCAGCATTTGCGCCTGTAACTGGCGCGAGGCCTGCTGGCCATTGGCACTGGTTTGCACCGCCCCACCCAGCAGCAGGGCGATATCGGCCAGCTCGCCATTGACCCGGTTGAGGTAATCGGCAAAGGCCTGGTTGGTAGCCAGGTAGGCCTCCATCACCCGCTGGCGCAGCTGCGCCAAAACCTGCAGCGCCGCCTCCGCCGATGCCCCCTGGGCCAACTGCTGGCGCAGGGCCGCCAAGGGCGCTTGCAGCTGGCTGTCGTGGGCCAGGCTGTCGATAAATTCCTGCAGCAGTTGCTGCAACTGCCCCAGCCAGTGTGCGGGCG
This sequence comes from uncultured Cellvibrio sp., assembly GCA_946482385.1. The sequence continues at coordinate 2,382 of CAMLRI010000170.1, read as the reverse complement.
GCGGGGCGCCGTCGCCCCGGCTACCAGCCAAGAGGGGCGACACTTCCGGGGCTGTGGCAGGGGTTGTGGTTGGATCTGAATCTGGCTCTGGCGCCGGACTGGCCTGTTTGGCCTCGGGCAGCGCCAGGGTTTTGCCGCCGCGCAAGCGCTCCAGCAGGCCGGTTTTGGGCTGCCCCAATTGCGCCAGCACCTGTTGCTGCAATTGCACCAGGCGCTGCAACAGCTGGGGGTAGAGGCGCAGCTTGTCGCTCTGGCGCGGCAGCTCCGCCACAAAATTCTGGATGTCGTGCTTTAACTCCCGCGGCAAGGCGTAGTCCTGCCAGGGCTTGAGCGCTGCCGCCAGAGCCTCGCGCAGTTTGAGCGCGCCCCGCTCCCGCTGCTGCTCGCTGTGGATGGCCGCCACCTCTATGCGCTCCAGCAGCTGGCCGAGGTCGGCGGTTTTATCGCGGCGCAGGGTTTCGCGCAGCTGGGCCATAAGCTGGTCGAGCAGTTCATCCTGGCCATCGGCCGCCAGGCTGACCCGCACCAATACCCGCCGCAACAGCTCCTGCTGCTGTTGGTAGCGCTGCTCCAATAGTTCCTGGGTATCCAGGGCGTCCAAATATTTTTCGCGCCAGTTTTGCTTATCGTCGGAATTATTTGTCATAACACGGCTTATAGGAATGGTGTTGGGATGAGCAGGGCTTGGCGCCACAAACCACGGCGCAGGGTGCATTGAGTATAGCCAGCGGGCGGTGTTTATCCCCCTAAAAAAACAAAACCCGCCGGGGTTAGGGGCGGGCTGGTGAAGCGATTGGGTTGGATCAGGGCGCCGGCGCTTTCAGGCCGCGCTCGCTGCGCACCTTGGCGATCAGGAAATCCGCCACCTTGAGCATCTCGGCGTGGCCGCCGGCCAGGCGCGAGCTGATGTGGTATTTGCCGTCAATCACCATTTCCGGGGTGCCGGTTACCTTGTAACCGCGGGCGCGGGCTTCGGCCTGCTTGATCATGCTGTTAACACCAAAGGAGTTGTAGGTGCTGAGGGTTTTTTCCTTGGGCACACCAAAGGCCACAAAAAAGTTGGCCCAGTCTTCGGGGGTGTTAAAACGCTTGTTCTCCAGGTGCCATGCATTAAACACCGCCATGTGGCTTTTCTCTTTGATTTTGAGCGCTACCGAGGTGTAGTAACCGCGCACCAGTGGCTCCATTTGCGGGTTCCACATCACGTGGGTTTGCACCAGGTAAGCCTCGCCAGGGAGTTTTTTCGCCCAGGTTTCCAGCATAGGTTCAAAACTGAAACAGTGGCCGCAGTGGTAAGAGAAAACCTCTGCCACTTCAATTTTGCTGGGGTCGGCAGTGCGCACTGGCACTTCGAGCAGTTTGTAGTGCTGGCCTTCCAGGTAAGCATCCACTTTTTCCTGGGCGCAGGCGCCAAGGCTCAAAACCAAACCCAACAGGGCAACCAATATACGCATAAGTTATTCCTCGTAATGTATGAGCGGGTGATGCAGTGCCAGCGCTTGGGCAAGGCAGCTGCGCGGGAGTTCCCGCAACCGGGGCGAATTCTCCTGTGCGGCTTGCGCCAAGTCCAGCCTCAGGGCGGGTAAAAATTATTTAAGCCAGAGGGAAAATGCAAAAGGCGACTTGCGTCGCCTTTTTTGCTGCTGTGCTGCCCGAAAAACCGCGCGGATCAGTGCAGGCCGGCAATGTAGTTGGCCAGGGCTTTGATCTCGGCATCATTGAGCTTGTCAGCCACAGTGCGCATCATCATCTGGTCGCCGTCGTTGGTGCGGTCGCCAGCGCGGAAGGCGCGCAGCTGCTTCTCGATATAATCGGCGTGCTGGCCGCTCAAACGCGGGAAGCCAGCCGGGCTATTGCCTTTGCCATCGGGCGCGTGGCAACCGGTGCAGGCAGGTACGCCGGTGGTGGGGTTGCCGGCGCGGAAAATGCGCTCGCCCAGCTCCAGGGCATCCACTTTAATACCTGAGTTAACCTGTACTTCCAGCTTTTGCGAACCGGACAATTGGGTGGTTTGCGCGGCGTAGTGGGCGGCTATATCCGCCAGATCCTGCTCACTCAGGTTGGCCAGGATGCCGGTCATTTCCAGTACTGCACGGCCGGTTTTAGCCTTTTTCTCGGCATCTTTTTCCAAATCCCAGGCCTGGATGTCCTGCATTTGCTTCAGCAGGTACTTTTCGCCCAAACCAGCCAGCTTGGGGAAATTGGGCGCCGGGCTATTGCCATCGGCACCGTGGCAGGCACCGCAGACCGCCGCCTTGGCGGCACCGGCACTGGCATCGCCAGCCGCTGCAGCGCCCTGCGCTATTACGGCCAATCCCATGGTGAACAAAGCATTGCGGAGGAAATGTTTCATTGGCTAACCCGATCGACTGGTAAGAATTC
>CAMLRI010000169.1 GCA_946482385.1 uncultured Cellvibrio sp. | reverse complement strand
TCCACAAATACCGAAGCTGTGGGCTTGGCGGCATCGCGCACGAACACAGTTTTTTTCGGGATGGCGAGGTGTACACGGGCGCTGCGGATACTGGTGATGCTGGTAATGGTGCGCGCCAATTCCCCTTCAATACTGCGTTGATAGCGGGTGTTTTCCACAAACTGGCTGGTGCCCAGGGGCTGCTCTTTATCCATAATTTCAAAACCTTCCACCGGGCTGGAAGGCAAACCAAATTCCGCCAACTTCAAGCGCGCCATGTGCACATCTTCGGCGGCCACCAAAATGGCGCCGGTGTTGGTGTCGAGCTTGAATTTAATTTGGTTTTGGTCGAGCACATCCATCACATTGGAGGCATCCAGGTTATCCATGCGGCCATAGAGCGGGCGGTAATCCTCGCCCTGCATCCACAACACCACCGCCACACCAGCGGCAATGCTGGCGGCCAGGGTAATCAGCAGGCCCACCTGGCGCAGCAGGTTAAGGCTGCTAAAACCTTCGAGAAAATCACCGCCAAACCTGGCTTGGGCGGGCAGTTTGCCATCGGTTGCTGCTGCGTCAGTTGCCATAATGTGTAACCCTGAAAATAACGTTGAATTTTTTATTGGCCGTCATCAATCGCATTGGCTATCGATTAAATCGGCATATTCATAATGTCGCGATAGGCGTCGATTAACTTATTGCGCACCTGCACAGTCGCCTGAAAAGCCACCGAGGATTTTTGCGAGGCGATCATCACATCGGTGATATCCACCCCCGCCACGCCGCGCTCATAGGCATCGGCCATAGCGCTGGAGGCTTTTTGGGTTTCGTTCACCTTATTGATGGCTTGCGTCATTAAATCGCCGAAGCTGGGCACCTTGGTGGCGGATTCCACGCCACCTATCTGACGCAGGCCATTGCCAATGGGCTCTATCGCCCGGGGCATCTCGGGGCGTTGAAATACCTGGGTTTGCGCCTTGAGGCTGCGCATATCGCTAAGTAAGCGGCTGATGTCAACACGGTCAGTCATGATCCAGATCCCGCAAAACACTGACAAAAAATTGGCATTTCTAATGAAATAACCACGGCTAGGAGGGATTTTGCACAAAGCAGGCCAATGTTTGCCGCCCACACCAGAATTTGCCGCCCACACCAGAATTTGCCGCCAAGGTGGCATAGACAACCAATACAACAACAAAAGCGGTGAAACACAGCCGCTATGGTGCCGCCCCAGGCTGTCGTCAAGCTGACACTAAAATTTCACGCACTTGTCACCCGCCGGGGGTAGATTTTTGGCATAGACACCACCAGAGGAGCGGCATCATGCGTGCACAGGTTTCTGCGGAATGGGATATTCTCGACGAGGCCATGTCGGAATTTATTGCCGATATAGTCGTCAACAAAAGCAAAGTGCAAAAGCACCGGCGCAATATGGAATTTCGCCGGCGGCTGGAAAAAATGCTGGAAGAAAAGCGTTTACTGAAGGAACTGCGCGAATACGATTTTGAATTGGCAAGTGAATATAAAAAGAACCAGCGCGCCCACTAGCAGGCTGCTAAAGCCAGGCAGGCGCACCGGAATAGGATTTACTCGGAAATGTTGTAACCCTCTTCGCGCAGGCGGGCAATTTTATAGCGCAGGGTGCGCGCACTAATACCCAAACGCTCAGCGGTATTTTTGCGGCTGCCGCGCTCCAGGCGCAGGGTGTTCATAATAATTTCGTACTCGCGCTGTTTCAGGTCGTTGCCCAGTGCGGGGTTGTTCAGCGACGAATGCTGCACCTGGGTATTGCTAACCAAGGCTACAGGTTCACCCTGGTGAAAACCCGGCACGGCAAAAGCACCCGGCTGTTGCGGATAAGCGGATAACGCATCGCCCTGGCCGTAGGCCGCCAAGCCCGCCTGCAATGCCTGGGCACCAGGCAAATAGGCCGCGCCCTGAATCGCTTGGGCCGCCTGTAACAAATTGGGTTTTTGGCTGTAATTGCTAGGCGCTTGTTGGTAGCTACCTGCGGCATTCAAGCCCAAATCGTCGGCATCTATCACCCGCCCCGGCTGCAAAATCAAGGCGCGCTGCATAATGTTATCCAGCTCGCGCACATTGCCCGGCCAAGGGTAGGCCATCAACAATTGCCGGGCAGATGCCGACAAGACCACACCGCGGCGATTTTGCTTGTGGGCGTGTTTATTGAGGATTTTATCCGCCAGGGGAACAATATCTTCAATGCGGTCGCGCAGTGGCGCCCACTGCAAGGGCAACACACTCAAACGGTAATACAAGTCTTCGCGGAATTTTCCCGCCACCACTTCGTTGCGCATATCGCGGTTGGAGGTGGCAATCACGCGCACATCCAATTTAATGGTGCGACGGCCGCCCAGGCGCTCCACTTCGCGCTCTTGCAACACCCGCAGCAATTTGGCTTGCAGGCCAATATCCATTTCCGAAATTTCATCGAGTAACAAGGTGCCGCCATTGGCCTGTTCGAATTTACCCGGGCTGGATGTATGCGCACCTGTGTAGGCACCTTTTTCGTGGCCAAATAACATGGCTTCGAGCATATTTTCGGGAATGGCAGCGCAGTTAATGGCGATAAAAGGTTGATTGCGACGCGGTGAATGGTCGTGGATATAGCGCGCCAATACCTCTTTACCTGTGCCGGATTCACCCACGATTAACACGGTGGAATCCGATTGCGCCACACGCTTGGCCAATTGCAGCAGCTGGCGGCTGGAGGGCGCCTCGGCCACAGGTTCATCGCCGGAAAATTGCGCCACGCCCAAATGGCGCGCCACAGTTTCCACCAGGGTATTGGGCGCAAAAGGTTTTACCAAATAATCCACCGCGCCCTGCTGCATAGCCTCAACTGATTCGCGGATGCTGGCGTAGGCGGTAATCAACATCATGGGAATTTGCGGGTATTCCTGGCGCACTTGTTTTAACAACTGATGGCCGCTCATACCGCCCATGTTCACATCGGAAATAATCATGCGGATATCGCTTTGCGTTGCCAACTGCCGCAGCGCCTCTTCAGCACTATTGACGGCGGTAATGACATAACCCGCCAACTGCAGGGTTTCGCTTAAGGCTTCGCGCAGGTTGTTGTCATCCTCTACTACCAGCACATTGATACTGGCTGCGTAGGAATCATTTTTTAATGCGAGTGCCATGGAATATCTCCTGAAAAAATCTATAACCGAAACAATCAGCCGCTTAAGCCAGGTGGGTAGCAAAGGGCAACAATAAGCTGGCGCAAGTGCCCTGCCCCGGTTTGGAATTAAGTACAAATTTACCGCGATGGGCGCGGGCCACTGCCTGCACCACACTCAAACCCAAACCTGTGCCCTGGGCCTTGGTGGTAACAAATAAATCGCCCACGGTTGCCAATTGTTCCTGGGTCATGCCCGGGCCTTTGTCGCACACGCGGATCCACAATTGCGCTGGCTCGTCGGCCAAATGGGCGCAGCCAGCGGGCAGCGCATCTTTAAGTGCCTGGGGGTAAAGGTTGAATTCAATACGCAGCTGCGCCTTGCGCTCCACCGCCTGGATGCTGTTGTTAACCAGATTAAGCAGCGCGCCAATTAAGGCTTCGCGGTTGCATTGGATGTAGCGCTCGCGGCATTGCACTTGCCAATCGCAGTGGGATTCGCTGGTCATCAGCGGCACTTCCATGGCGTCCATCAAGGCATCCTGCAATTCCGCCACGCTAATCACATCGTTGAGCGGTAACTCGCCCTTCACATAAAACAGCATGTCCTGCACTTGGCGCTCGATATTGTTCAAGCGCCCAAGGATTTTTTCGGAAAATTGTTGGCGGCGGGTTTCGTCCAAATTGCCGCTGCACAAATGGCCGGCGTACAACATGGCCGATGACAAGGGTGTGCGGATTTGATGGGCCAGTGCGCCCATCATTTTACCCAGGGCCGACAAGCGCTCATGGCGGCTCAGCTCGCTTTGCAGGCGGCGGGTTTCGGTTTGGTCGGTGAGTAAAATTATTTGGCCGTCATCGCCCAGGTTGCGGGTTTGGATACTGATGCGGCGGCCGTCGCGCAGGGAGACTTCGTGGCCGTCATCCTGGCGAGGGGCAAAACTGCGGGCGATAACATCGCGCCAAATTTCCCCCTGCAGCGGCTCGCCCAACAGGGCTTTGGCGGCGGGGTTGCATTCGGATACCCGGCCGCGGGAATCCAGCACTACCACCCCACCAGGCAAAAAGTTGAGCAGGCTTTCCAGGCGATGGGCGAGCTGTTCTTTTTCCGCCAGCTCGTGCAGGCGCTGGTCGCTGAGGCTGGTGAGCTCCTGGTTAAGCTCGGCCACGCGGTTTTCCAGCAAGTAGTAGGAATCAGCCAATTGTTGCGACATTTGGTTAAACAGGGCAAAGGCGCTTTTTAAGTCCTGGCCTTTGTTGATGTCCGGGTTGGTATCAGCCGCACCACCTTCAGGGGCGCTCGCCAACAGGCTTAAGCGGCCTTTTGCCGAATTTGCTGCCTTGGCCAAACGGGTGACTACTTGCGTCATAACTGCCTCATTCAACAGCCGATGAATCGGGTTGTTGTACAAAGCGTCAATAAATTATCGGCGCCTTGCACGGTAAAAGAACTCTGAGGGAGTTATTGCAAGCCCAATGCCAATCTATTTTTTATATATTTTTCAATAGGTTATAAATTTGTTTGCGCATAAGGAGTCAAACAATTGGCTGTTGCCCCGGCCTGCTCGGCGCTGATGGCCGGGCTGGCAACAAATGAACAACACACTAAAAAGCGGGCAGCAGCTGTCGATTTGCCCCGGGAGTTTGCGACTATCATGCTGCAACCATCTGCTGACAATCTGTGTCAGGCTAGCCGCCTATGATGCGCGCCGGCGATAAATACCTAGCCGCTTTATAAACAAGCCTGTTTTGATCAAGGAATTTTTTATGTCCGATTACTCGACCCACCCGACGCCCTCGCGGATTTCTGCCCGCGAGTTCATCCTGCTGATTGCCCTGATGATGTCGGTGGTAGCCATTTCTATTGATGCGCTGCTGCCCGCCCTGGGGTTTATCGCCAAGGATATTGCCCTCGCCCATCCCAACCAGGCGCAGTACCTGATCAGCATCCTGTTTTTGGGCATGGCCATAGGGCAGCTAGTGTGCGGCCCTGTATCCGATGCCACAGGGCGCAAGAAAATCCTTTACGCCGGCATACTGCTGATAGTGCTGGGGAGCAGTATTTGTTTTTTCGCCGATGATCTCACTGGCCTGTTAGTTGGCCGTTTTATCCAGGGGCTGGGCATTGCCGGGCCCTATGTATCGGCGATGTCCATAGTGCGCGACAAATACGCCGGTAACGATATGGCGCGCATTATGTCGCTGGTGATGCTGATTTTTATTATGGTGCCCGCCATAGCGCCGGCCCTGGGTCAGGGGATTTTGCTGATGGCATCCTGGCGCGCTATTTTCGGGCTCTATATCGTCTATGCACTGGTTATTGGCCTGTGGATTTTTTGGCGGCTGGAGGAAACCCTCCCGCCCGAATATCGCATTCCCTTTAGCCACGCCGGTTTTGTAGCAGGTTTTAAAGAGGTCATCAGCAACTACCCCACACTCTGTTACACCCTGTGTATGGGGCTGTTTTTTGGCAGTTTTCTCGGCTACCTCAATTCCTGCCAGCAAATTTTTCAGGAGCTGTTCAATACCGGGGAACTGTTTGCCGTTTACTTTGGCGTGCTGGCCCTGGTATTCGGCGCTGCCTCACTGGTCAATGCCCGTCTGGTGCAGCGCTGGGGCA
>CAMLRI010000168.1 GCA_946482385.1 uncultured Cellvibrio sp. | reverse complement strand
TGATTTCAAAGCGGCAGTAAAAATTGTGCAGCTGCGCGGCAAATATATGCAGGACGCGGTTCCTGCAGGTGTTGGCGCCATGTCGGCTATTATTGGCTTGGATGATGCGTCGATCTTGGCGGCCTGTAAAAATGCCGCTCAAGGTGAAGTGGTATCGGCAGTGAATTTTAATTCGCCCGGCCAGGTTGTTATTGCGGGTCATGCGGCAGCAGTGGAGCGCGCTGGCGCTTTGTGTAAAGAGGCTGGTGCAAAGCGTGCATTGCCTTTACCAGTAAGTGCACCTTTTCATACTGAATTAATGCGTCCAGCTGCCGAGCGCTTGGCAGATTTGATTGGCGCTACGGTTTTTAATAGTCCGCAAATTCCTGTAGTGCACAATGTTACTGCGGCAACTGAGGCTAATCCCGAAACCATTAAAGCCCTGATGATTGAGCAAATATACAGCCCGGTGCGCTGGGTGGAGTGCGTCAACACCATGGTGGCAAAGGGTATCAGCCTCACTGTGGAGTGCGGCCCAGGCAAAGTGTTGTCTGGCCTAAATAAACGTATTGCGGCAGATTTAAATACCTTGTCGATTGAAAAACCTGAAGAGCTGAGCGCGGTATTGGCGGCTGTTTAATTTGACCAACCTGTGAGTACAACCATGAGTATGAATGACAAAGTTGCTTTGGTGACTGGCGCTAGTCGCGGTATAGGGGCAGCAATTGCTGAACAATTGGGCAAGGCAGGCGCTATTGTGATTGGCACTGCTACTACGGAGTCCGGCGCTGAAAAAATTTCTGCCCGCTTGGCGGAGCAAGGGATCCGTGGGGCAGGCAAGGTTCTAAATGTGACCGATGCGGATTCGGTGGCTAATTTGCTGAAAGAAATTGGCGATGAATTTGGTGCGCCTGCAATTCTGGTTAATAACGCCGGGATCACCAAAGATAATTTGCTGATGCGCATGAGTGATGAGGAGTGGTTTGATGTTATCAATACCAACCTCAGCTCCATTTATCGTTTAAGCAAGGGCGTGTTGCGCGGCATGATGAAAGCCCGCTGGGGGCGCATTATCAATATCAGCTCGGTAGTTGGCTCTATGGGTAATCCCGGTCAATCCAACTATGCCGCAACCAAGGCGGGTGTAAGTGGTTTTGCTCGCTCCTTGGCGGCAGAAGTGGGGTCGCGCAATATTACGGTAAATACCGTAGCGCCAGGTTTTATTGATACAGATATGACCAAGGTGCTGCCGGAAGAGCAAAAGCAACAGTTGATGTCGCGTATCCCCTTGGGGCGCCTGGGCTCCCCTGAAGAAATTGCCGCCGTTGTTGTCTTTTTGGCCAGTGATGCGGGCGGCTATATCAGTGGCGAGACCATCCATGTAAATGGCGGCATGTATATGTCATAAATGAATAATAATAATTTATTTATATGCTCAATTTTTATTAAAAACCCGATTTTTTTGGCATTCGGCATTACCAGACTCGCAAAATAGATGTAAAATGCCGGTCGATTTTGACCGAAACACCCGAGCTGCTTTTGGCTCAAGCCAGGTAGTTTCGCTTATACAACCACTAGGAGTTACATAACATCATGAGTAGCATTGAAGAACGCGTAAAAAAGATCGTTGCTGAGCAACTGGGTGTGAAAGAAGACGAAGTTAAAAATGAAGCTTCTTTCGTCGAAGATCTGGGCGCTGATTCTTTGGATACCGTAGAGTTAGTAATGGCTCTCGAAGAAGAATTTGAAACTGAAATTCCCGATGAGGAAGCTGAGAAAATCACTACTGTTCAGCTGGCTATCGATTACATCAATGCCAATCTGGCGTAAGCTTGGCCGAGCTGGCATAAGTTTGCACGCTGGCGCAGGTTTAAAAGTTAGCTGATTAGCACTGCCAAAAAGCCGTATTATTGCAAAATAGTACGGCTTTTTCTTTTGTTGAGGTTGAGTTTGCTAGTTGCAAAATGCGGTTGATTTTTTGCTGTTTTTTCCTTCTTTTGCCCAATAAAAAATTACGGTTTTCTATTGGGTAAAAGTGAATTTTTTGTGGTTCTTTGCAGGAGAAGCCTTAAGGTGTCACGCAAAAGAGTTGTCGTTACTGGTCTGGGTATGATCAGTTCCCTGGGGAATACGGTTGCTGATACCTGGCAGGGTATTGTCAATGGTAAGAGTGGTGTAGCCACTATCACCTCTTTCGATGCATCAGCGTTTACCACGCAATTCAGTGCATCTGTTAAAAACCTGAATGTTGAGGATTATTTTCCGGGTAAAGAGGCCCGCAAAATGGATCCCTTTATCCAATACGGTATGGTTGCCGGCATTCAGGCGATTCGCGATTCAGGTTTGGAGATAACCGAAGCCAACAGTGGCCGGATTGGTGTCTCGATTGGCTCTGGCATTGGTGGTATTGGCACTATTGAAGAGGGCTCGTCGACCCTCGAGCACAAAGGCCCCCGCAGGATCTCCCCCTTCTTTGTCCCCAGTGCGATTATCAATATGATCGCGGGCAATCTTTCCATTATGTATGGGTTGCGTGGCCCCAACGTGGCCATTACCACCGCATGTACAACGGGAACCCACTCCATAGGTTTTGCGGCGCGCATGATTCAATACGGCGATGCCGATGTAATGATTGCCGGTGGTGCCGAAATGGCCACTACACCGCTTGGTTTGGGCGGTTTTGCGGCGGCTCGCGCGCTCTCAACACGCAATGATAACCCCCAGGCAGCCAGCCGCCCTTGGGATAGAGACCGCGATGGTTTTGTGTTGGGTGATGGTGCGGGTGTGTTGGTGTTGGAAGAGTATGAGCACGCCAAAAAACGCGGTGCCAAAATTTATGCTGAATTGATTGGTTTTGGTATGAGCGGTGATGCCTACCATATGACTTCTCCACCAGAAGATGGCTCAGGCGCGGCATCATCAATGCGCAATGCCATTCTCGATGCGGGCATTTCCCCGGAGTTGATCAATTACATCAACGCCCATGGCACATCAACCCAGGCAGGTGACCTGGCTGAGTGTCGCGCCGTGAAATCGGTGATGGGTTCGGCGATAGATCAGGTCGCGGTGAGCTCCACCAAATCCATGATCGGCCATTTATTGGGTGCTGCCGGTGCGGTTGAGGCGATTTTCAGTGTGCTGGCGATTCGCGATCAGGTCGCGCCACCCACCATCAACCTGGATAATCCTGCTGAGGGTTGCGATATCAATCTGGTGCCGCATACCGCGCAGGAGCGCAAAATCGAAGCTGTGCTCTCAAACTCCTTTGGTTTTGGTGGCACAAACGGTTCACTGGTCTTTCGCAAGGTGTAAGCTGCTTTAGTCATGACCACAAAACGCCGGGTCCATGGATCCGGCGTTTTTGTATCCAGAGGCTCTTGAGTTGAGTACTGTTATGGTTGCCGATTTTCCGCTTGTCAGTGTCAATGGCCAATTGGGGGCAATGATTTCCCCCCAGGATCGCGCCTTTGCCTATGGCGACGGTGTGTTTGAAACCTGTCGTGTGCGCCAGGGGCGCATCCCTCTGTGGGATTACCATGTACAGCGTTTGACGCGGGCCTGTTCGCGCCTGGGTATCAGTTTTGATCCACAAGTGCTTGCGCAATACCAAGCGGAATTATTCGCGCATCCTGCGCTGAGGCAATTGGATGATGCGGTGTTCAAGTTGGTGGTGAGCCGCGGTTTGCCACAGAATCCTCAGCTGCGCGGCTATCGCATCGCCGGGGATTACAACACCACCTATTGTCTATCGCTAACACCAGCCAAGCCTTTGCAGGCAGCGCAATATCTACAGGGGGCCCGCCTGCGAGTGTGCAGCTTGCGTTTGGCGGCAAGTCCCTTGTTAGCGGGTTTAAAGCATCTGAATCGTCTGGAACAGGTGCTGGCTCGCAGCGAATGGGCTGATGAATATGACGAGGGTTTGCTGTTGGATCAGCAGGGCAGTGTGATTGAAGCAACCTCGGCCAATATTTTTATCCGCGTTGGCGGGCGTTGGCTCACTCCGGATTTGTCCACAGCGGGTGTAGCTGGCGTTATGCGTCAATATTTGCTGGAGCAACTGCTGCCAGAAATGGGGGAGGGGGTTGATGTGGTAACCCTAAACCTGGCGGATTTGGTGGCGGCAGAAGAGGTTTTTGTTTGCAACAGTGTGATGGGGATCTGGCCAGTATTGAGTATTCAAGGTATCGCCACAGTGTGGCAGCCGGGTGTGCAGACTCGCCGCTTGCAGGCAGCATTAGGTGCAAGATTTGAATAGGGTAAACATTTTGTTGGCTTGGTTTTTAGCTTCTTATTGGCGCAAGGGCTTGTTGGCTGCGCTCTTGCTTATGCTGTTGGTAGTGGCAGCGGCAGTTTTGGCTTGGCGCTATTTCCAATATTGGTTGGATCAGCCTTTGGCGATTGCCGCCCCAGGTTACCGTTATGAATTGCTACCTGGCCAAAGCCTGGGGCATTTAGCGGCGCAAATGTCGGCCGATGGTGTGCTTGATCAGCCTGTCTTGTTGCGTATTTCCGGCCGCTTACAGCAGGCCCATAAAATCCATGCCGGTGAGTATTTTTTTGCTCCGGGTACTACCCCTAAAACCTTGATGGCAAAATTGCTCAAAGGGGAGGTGGTGCTGTATCAGGTCACCCTGGTAGAGGGTTGGACATACCGCCAGGCGTTGGCGGCATTGGCTGAGGCGCCGGGCGTTAAATCCCTGTTGCCGGGAAGATCGCTTGAGCAACAAAAGCAGCTGATGGGAATTGATGAGGTGGCACTGGAAGGTTGGTTCTTTCCCGATACCTACAGTTTTAGCCGCAACACCAGCGATGTGGAACTGCTCAAACAGGCTTACAAAAAAATGCGCCAGCACCTGGAGCAAGCCTGGGCGAGTCGCGCGGATAACCTGCCCTATAAAAGCCCCTATGAGGCATTGATAATGGCCTCAATCATCGAGCGAGAAACCGGTCACCACAGTGAGCGCGACCAGATTGCCGGGGTATTTGTGCGCCGTTTGCAGCGAGGTATGAAGCTGCAAACCGATCCCACCGTTATTTACGGTATGGGTGATAGCTATGTTGGCAAAATTTCCCGCAAGCACTTGCAAGAGGTCACCCCCTATAACACCTATGTGATTGATGGCCTGCCGCCGACCCCAATATCCTTGCCCAGTGCTGCATCGATTCAGGCTGCATTGCACCCGGCTCCCGGGGATGCGCTTTATTTTGTTGCCAAGGGTGATGGCACCAGTGAGTTTTCGGCAACGCTGGCGGAGCACAATGCTGCTGTGCGCCGCTATCAGTTAAAGCGGCGCGCTGATTACCGCGCGGCGCCGCCGCCGCGCGACCAGCTCCCCCAACCTTAACTCCAGGGACTGGGCCCTGGCTCTAACCCCCTGATGGCATTGGCTTTTGTGCGTCGCTTAAGGTATCAAAAGCCGCCGTGACTGAGTACAATGGCCACATTTTTACCCCCTCTGGGCAGATCCTGAATCTGCCAAACCCTTTGGATTAGACCGCCTTTTTGGGATAGACCGACGCTATGAGCGAAAACCATTCCACCCCGGAAACTACCGACGTTAAAACCAAGCCTTTGCATTTTATCCAGCAGATTATCCGCAAGGATCTGGAGCAGGGTGTACACCAAAAAATTGTGACCCGCTTTCCGCCCGAGCCTAACGGTTATTTGCATATTGGCCATGCCAAATCTATCTGCCTGAATTTTGGTGTGGCGGAAGAGTTTGGCGGTTTATGCAACCTGCGTTTTGATGATACCAATCCGGAGAAGGAA
>CAMLRI010000167.1 GCA_946482385.1 uncultured Cellvibrio sp. | reverse complement strand
GCTGTTCAAACCCTGTGCCAGGTTAAGGAAGAAACCGGACTTACCTTCGGTAACTATGCGCTCGCTAAAGTTGCCCGCTGCTGCCGCTTGTACCAAGGTATTCACTTCTGCCTCCACCGCCACCTCGGCGGTGCGGTCGAGCCACTCCACCACCGAGCCAAGGCGCGTACCATCTTTGGAAAAAATAGGATTGGCCACCAAGCGGAAATGGCGTTTACCCACCACAATATTACCGGTGTAGGTGGTGCTAAGGTTTTCCAATAATTTCATTTGATGCATGGGGTTCTTATGGAATATATCCATATTGCTACCGACAATTTTATCTACCGCAAAATGCGGTAACACCATACGGATATCCGCCTCGGCCACACGCAGCATGTTCTCTACCGATTTATTCATGTAAATAATCTTGCGCTCGGTGTCGGCGATCATCACATTAGTCGTGGTGGTTTCCAAAGCGCCGAGGATACGGCTCAACTCGTGTTCGGCCGCCACCTCTTTGGTGCGGTCAATCCATTCCACCACTGTACCCAGGCGCTCGCCGGTATCGGAAAAAATCGGGTTAACAATCAATTTGAATACTATGCCGGCAACGGTAATCTGGCTGGCGTAGGTATCGCGCAAATTGGCCAGCAAATGCATTTGGTGCGCGGGGTTGCGGTGAAAAATATCAATATTACTGCCGATCACTTTATCCACCGCAAAATGCGGCAGTGCTTTGCGCAATTCGTGCTCCACACTGCGCAGCATTTTTTCTACCGCCGCATTCATATACACAATTACCCGATTGGGATCGGCGACCATGACATTGGAAGAGGTGGAACCCAGGGCACCCAACACGCGATTTAATTGCTGCTGCGCCTGGTTTTTTTTGAGCATTTCTTCGGTGATATCTGAAGCGTACTTCACCACCTTCAGCGGGCGGTTGCCTTCGCCGATAATGGGGTTGTAGCTGGCTTGAATCCACACTTCTTTACCGCCCCGCCCCACCCGCTTGAACTGCCCCGCCTGGAACTCGCCGCGCCCCAGCTTAAGCCAAAAATCGCGGTACTCCTGGCTGCTGCGATATTGCTCATCGACAAACATGCTGTGATGGCGGCCTTTAACTTCATCCAGCTGGTAGCCCATGGCCGCTAAAAAATTGGCATTGGCGGTGAGGATGGTGCCATCCAAAGTAAACTCAATTACCGCCTGGGATTTGTGAATAGCAGCCAATTGGCCGCGCATATCGGCCAGCTCTTGCTCCGCCACCTTTACCAGTTTGCTATCGCCTTTGTTTAACAATGTATTAATCAGGTTCATGGGTATCACTCCTTAGTGGCCGGTTGCGGCAGCAGCAGTATCAAACAAGCCCAGTTCTTCACTGGCGATAAGTTCATTAATATCCACCAAAATAATCATTTGCTCATTGACGGTGGCCAACCCCAGTAAATAGCGGCTATCGAAAGCAACACCAAAATCGGGCGGCGGGCGCAACTGTTCCTGGGTTAGGCTCACCACATCGGAAACGCCATCGACCACCACACCCACAATGCGGTTGTGGATATGCAGCACTATGACAATAGTGAATTCATCGTAACTGGCCTGCCCCACATTGAACTTAATGCGTAAATCCACAATGGGCACTATATCGCCACGCAAATTGATAACACCTTTAATGAAGGGCGGCGCATTGGCTATTTTGGTAACAGATTCATAACCGCGAATTTCTTTTACCGTGAGGATATCAATCGCATACTGCTCATCCCCCAGGGTAAAAGTTAAAAATTCCTGTGAATTGCTCATAACTGATCCGCCCTATCCTTTATATAATTAACCGCTAAGCAACAACTACTGGCTGCGCCACCGATAAAGCCAGCGATTCCACATCGAGAATTAACGCCACACTGCCATCGCCCATAATGGTGGCGCCGGCAATGCCCTGCACGCGCTTGTAATGCTGCTCCAAACTTTTAATCACCACCTGCTGTTGCCCCACCAGGCCATCGACAAACAAGGCAAAGCGGTGTTTGCTGGATTCTATTAACACCACCACCCCCTGGCTGGGGTCGCTAAATTGGCTATCCAACTGCATGATTTTATGTAGCGGCAATATCGGCCAGTATTCATTGCGCACATGCAAAAGCTGGTCATCAGCGGCGATGGTTTTTATATCCTGGGCCGAGGGCTGCATGGATTCGACAATATGCACCAGAGGCACAATAAAAATTTGTTCGCCCACCGACACACACATGCCATCGACAATCGCCAGGGTGAGTGGCAAATGAATGGTAAATGTGGCGCCCTCACCTGCGCGGGATTCAATATCAATACGGCCGCCCAAGGCCTGCACATTGCGCTTCACGACATCCATGCCCACACCGCGCCCCGACACATCGGTCACCTGGGCGGCGGTGGAAAACCCCGGGGCGAAAATCAGCTGCCAAATATCTTCATCGCGGGGGTTGTCGCCAATGGGAATATTATTTTCGCGGGCTTTGGCGAGTATGCGCTCGCGGTTGAGGCCACCGCCGTCGTCGCTGATGCTGATAACAATATTGCCGCCCTGCTGTGCCGCGCGCAGCACCACCTTGCCCACAGGATTTTTACCCATAGCCAGGCGCTGCTCTGCCGGTTCAATGCCGTGATCTATGCTGTTGCGCACCAAATGGGTTAAAGGATCTACCAATTTTTCGGTGAGCCCCTTATCCAATTCAGTTTCGCCACCTTCGATCACCAATTCGATTTCCTTGCCCAGTTTGCTGGCCAGGTCGCGCACCACACGGGGAAAACGATTGAATACAAAAGACACCGGCAGCATGCGGATGGACATCACCGCTTCCTGGATTTCGCGGGTGTTGCGCTCCAGTTCATTGGCGACTGTTTGGAATTTTTCGGCGAGTGCGCCATCCAGGCTTTTGCCCAGTAAGCTCATCATGGATTGGGTAATAACAATTTCGCCCACCAAATTAATCAGCTGATCCACCTTGGCAACATCCACGCGAATGCTGGAGCTTTCCACACTCACGCCATCGCCGGCTTTGGTTTTAGTGGTGGTTTTGTGCGGCTCCTGTTTGTCGGCATGAGCGGCTTGCGGGGGGGCGGCACTGGCGGTATTGGCTGGTGCAGCAGCCACAG
Organism: uncultured Cellvibrio sp.; assembly: GCA_946482385.1. The sequence continues at coordinate 2,636 of CAMLRI010000167.1, read as the reverse complement.
GTTTGCCTGGGGCATGAGGCACAGCAACCGGGGCCACCAAATCCTGCATATAGGCTTCGATATCGGCATCGGCCGAGGCTTGCCCGGTTGTCGCTGCGGGGGTTGGCTCGGCAAAAAAACCATAGCCGTCATCGGCGACAGGTTCGGCAAAAAAACCGTAGGCATCATCGCCTGGGGTGCTGGCTGGCGCATCAAAAAAACCGTAGCCATCATCGCTTGAGGTGGTTGGGGCGGCGGCAAAAAAACCATAGCCGTCCTGCGCTTCCTGTTGCGGATTTGCGGGGCTATTGCCACCGGCAGTAACTGCCTCCAGCTCACTGCTAAGGCGATGCACGGCAGCCCAATCAATGGGTTGCTGCTGGCGGTAAGCGGCCAGTATGGCGCCGAGCTGATCCAGCGAACGCAAAAATAAATCGACCATGGCGCGGGTTATTTGCATTTCACCCTTGCGCAATTTATCGAGCAGGTTCTCCATAATATGGGTCACACTGCCCAGGGCATCAAAACCAAAAATGCCGCTGCCGCCTTTAATGGAGTGGGCTGCACGAAATACACTGTTTAACGCTTCGGTATCCGGATTGGCCACATCCATAGCCAGCAATAGCTGCTCCATTTCGCCCAGGTGTTCCTGGCTCTCCTCGAAAAACACGGCGTAAAATTGTTTCATGTCAATGGACATATGCCTGACCCTGCCGACGCTATAACCCCAATTCCTTTACTGCGGAAGCCATGGCTTCCCGCAAATTTAACCCATGACTTTTTTCGCCACCTCAAGCAGTTTCATGGGGTCAAAGGGTTTTACCATCCAGCCAGTTGCACCGGCGGCGCGGCCCTGGGCCTTCATGGCATCGCTGGCTTCGGTGGTGAGCATGACAATGGGCGTGCGCGCATGGGCGGCTAATGCACGGGCCGATTTAATAAATGTCAGGCCATCCATATTCGGCATATTTTGATCAGTCAAAATAAAATCGTAGCTATTGGCTTGGCAAAAATTAAGCGCTTCCACTCCATCTTTGGCAGCAGTCACTGTGTAGCCGGCTGTCTTTAGCGTGGCTTCAACCATTTGTCGCACGGACACAGAATCATCGACGATCAATACCTGTTTACTCATAATCTTTTTCCATAAAAAAGTTACACCAACATAAATGCACAGCCACTGCGCAAAACTAAACCCTGAAAAATTCAAACCCTAACAAATTAATGGTATTCCCCCACATCCACAGGGATGACCACCCGAATGTGATTGCCCGGCGGATAAATTTGCAAGCGTTTGGCCAGGCCGCGCACCAACATCAGGCCGCGGCCATAGACATGCTCATCGCCAACCTGGGTGTGGCCCTGGTAATCCCAGCCTGGCCCCGTATCTTTAACTACTATCGCCAACTCGGCGCCCTCGGGGGTTGTTTCCAAGGATAGCTGCAGTTCTACCTGATCGCTGCCCTGCAATTGCCCCAAGCGTTGCTCGCGCAAATGGAAATAGCGGGTAAAACCATCTGGCTGGGCTTTGATGGCGGAATCCAACCCCAGCAGCCCGTGGTCTATGGCGTTGTGCACCATTTCACTCACTACAATAAATGCCATTTGGCAGCTGTACTGGCTAATACCGACATACTGCAAAAATTTATTGCACAGCGGCGAGAGTTCGCATTTGGCAATTTTTTTACCCGACAAACTCACCGACCAGGAAAAGCTCGACAACTCATCTTCGTACCAACTTTGTACCGGCAGACCGTCCAGGCTACATACGCCACCGGGCACCATATCGGCCGGACTCAGCAGGCACACAGAAACATCATCGCGATACCCCTGACCAGCCGAGTGGTTATCCAGGGCGGCAAATATTTCACTGACCAGGGACTGGGGGCGGGCCGCAATCAACCGATCCAAGCGCTGACGAGAAAAACATTCGCCCTGCAAATTCGGCTCTTCCAGCAGGCCGTCGGTACACATCAATAAACTGCCACTGGCAGGCATGGCCCAGGACTCCACATGGGCGTCGAAAGCATCGTCTTCCAAAATTCCCAGGGCCATATGGCGCGAGGTAAATTCGCACTGGATTTCACCCTGGTCAATCCAGGCCACCACCGGGATACCGCCGTTCCATACACTAATCTCATTGCGCCCACGGCGAATATGCACCAATGCTGCTGCAACAAACCTATCCTCCGGGGTGTCGTGCAATAGCTTGCGGTTCATTTCTATTGCGATGGATTGCACATCAAAACCCTTGGCGACCATGCTGGTAAAAATAGATACCACCGGCATGATGGTAATGGCTGCCGATAAACCGTGGCCTGTGGCGTCGGCCAGCAAAAAAAACAAATCGCCACTGGGGGCGAATTTAGCCAGGGCAATATCGCCACTGAAGGAGCGCGACGGGCGCATGGCTATGGTGATGCCATCCATCAGCTCGTCGTTTTGGCGCAACAAATATTCGTAAATAAATTTAGCAACTGCCTCTTCGCGCTCGGCTTCCTGCTTAAAATGTTCCAGTTCGGCATTTTGCAGACGAATCACTTTTTGCAGTTCCACTGCACGAATCAGCGCAGCCACTTTTAATGCCAGCAACGATAAGTTAACCGGCTTAATCAAATAGTCGGACACACCGCGGGCAAAACACATTTCCAGAAATTCGG
>CAMLRI010000166.1 GCA_946482385.1 uncultured Cellvibrio sp. | reverse complement strand
GGGCGGCCAGCGCCAGCGCATCGCATTGGCGCGCGCGCTTGCTGTGGAGCCAAAAGTATTGTTGCTCGACGAACCCTTTGGTGCGCTCGATGCCAAAGTGCGCAAAGATTTACGCCGCTGGTTGCGGCGCTTGCACGACGAATTGCACATCACGTCGATTTTTGTTACCCACGATCAGGAAGAAGCGATGGAGGTGGCGGACAAAATTGTGGTGCTTAATAAAGGCAATATCGAACAAATTGGCTCGCCCGACGATATTTACAACAACCCGGCCAGCCCGTTTGTGTTCGACTTTATCGGCCAGGTCAATGTGTTTCACAGCCGTGTAGACCATGGTTGGGCACACATTGGCGATTACAAATTGGCGGCACCGGAACATGCGAGTATCCACAACCAATCTGCTATCGCCTATGTGCGCCCGCACGATATAGAACTTTCAATCCAGCCTAGTGAAGGCGCTATAGCGGCACAGATCCGCCACATCAGCACCGCTGGTGCGGTGTTGCGTATCGAGCTGCAGCACAGTTTGGGCGACCAGCCATTGCACGTCGAACTACCCCGCGCCCAACAGCGTTTACTAACCCTGGAGGCGGGAGCCGTGGTCTATGCCAGGCCGACCCAGTCGAAAGTGTTTTTGGCTGGGGAAAAATAACGCGGCGAGGAGGGGGTGGGCATCTGGGGTGTTATAGGGAATGTGCTGACGAATCGGGCCGGCGAGGGGGTTCTTATAACTTATTCGCCAACCCCTATTGGCACATTTATCAACCCGATATGATGCCGGAGGTTTTGTTCAGGCAAAACCATAGCAACAGCGACAATGATAACCACCAAAGGGATAATCCCTGGAGCCCCTATGAAAACCCTCTGCCGCGCAGCCCTGCTGCTCTGCGCCTGCTGGCTGCCCCTGGCCAGCGCTACACCCCTGGAAATTACTAGCCACGACAATATCGTTTACCTTGCCGATAGCAGCAGCAACAGTGTTGCCCGCTATTCCCTGGCCAGCCAAAGCTTCCTGGCGCCTATCAGCCTTAGCCAAAATCCTTTGGCGATCCACGCCGATGCCTCGGGCATTTATGCCAGCTATGGCACCCGCATTGTCAAACTGGCGCTGGATGGCACTGGCGAAGCGGATTTCCGCACCATCAGTGAAAACATTCACGATATAGAGGCAACAGATACTTATTTAGTGCTGGGCGGTTATAGCTACTTGCAGGTAGTCAACAAAGCTACAGGCACCCTGGTGGATAGCCGCAGCCTTTGGTACACCTCGCCCTATATCAGCCTGGCGCCAGATGGCAGTGAAATTTTTACCACCAGCAGCGGCATCAGCCCGGCGGATATTTATCGCATACCTTTGGCCGTTAATGGTGCACTGGGCAACACCAGTGAATCGCCCTACCACGGCACTTACGACGTCGGCCAACAGGTACAAACTTTCGCTAACCAAAACCGCATTATTGATAGCTCGGGCAACCTTTATAACCTCCTGGATTTTTCCTATGCCGGTAATCTGGGTGGTGCCTATACCGCCTTGGCCTTTTGGCGCAACCAACCCCTGGTACTGCGTGACAACCAATTGGTGAGTTACAACCTGTGGCTGCAGCAAACCAACAGCCGCGCGCTTAACCTGGCCGCCGCCAGTGATCTGCAAGTCTATGAAGACTATGTGATGCTATTCGACCGCACCCAGGCCGCCAGCCCAGAGGTGGAGGTAATTGCAGTCAGCGAATTAAATCTTGCCGATCCAGACCAGCCACTGAGCCCTGCCACCCTGGCTTATAAGCCAGACGATTGGGCCCTGGATGCCGATCAGGATACGCTTTATTTATTCAGCAAAACCCACCTGAGTATTTTCCGCTGGTCGATCAGCCAGCAGCAGTACCTGGCGACCATCCCCCTGCAAAATTCGCCGCAACAATTTCATTATTCGCCCCAGCACCAGCGCATTTATCTGGCCTATAAATCCGGCGACATTAACTACATCAATTTGGCCGACGACACAGAGCATGATTTTGCGCAGACAGAATCAACCTATGAAATACCGGAAATGCTCTCGGCGGGTTCGCTGCTGATCGTTTCCTCCTGGGAGGGTTATACAGGTTATGCGTTGAATATCTATAACCAGCAGGCGGAGCTTTTGCAAAGGCACATCGTCAGTTATGGCTACAGCCTGGCCTGGGATGGGGCCGCCCAGCGTCTCTGGTCGCAGCCCTATTTGCAGTGGCTGCAATTAAATACTGCTGGTGAAAAAACAGATCAAAGCAGCCTGTATTTTATTAACAATGATTCCTGGGGCAATTTATTTGGCGTATCGGAAACAGGGCGTTTTATTGCATTAAGTCGTGGGCAGGTTGTCGACTATGCGATGCAACCCCAAGCCGATGTGTTAACCAATAACTACTTCACCGACCTGGTGTGGCTGCATGGCAATTTGTTTGGCTTGCAAGGGGTCGATAACAACACCTACACCCAAGTCGACCGCTGGAATGCCGACTTTAGCCGCGACCAGGCATTTTCCCAGGAATATTTAGGTGAGCCTGTGGGTTTGGTGCCTGTGGCATCGCTGAATAAATTGCTGGTGATTTATCGCCAAAACGGCAAGCCGGTATTTGCCTTATTGGATGCCCAGGCGCGCGATAGCGATAGCGATGGCGTTATGGATGCGGAGGATTTATTCCCTGCCGATGCCACAGAAACCATTGACTTTGATCGCGATGGCGTGGGTGATACAGCCGATACCGATGACGATAACGACGGGGTGATAGATACCCTGGACCTATTCCCCTTCGATAAAAACGAAGCCTTGGACACTGACAGTGATGGCACGGGTAATAATGCCGATACTGATGACGATAACGACAGCGTATTGGATGTGAGCGACGCCTTCCCCACAGATCCAGCCGAAAGCTCGGATATAGATAGCGATGGCATTGGCGATAACGCCGATACAGATCGCGATGGCGATGGCTATGCCAATGATGTGGATCAGTTGCCCAACGATAGATACGACTGGATCGACAATGATCAGGATGGCATTGGTGATCAGTACCAGGATGATGATGACGATAATGATGGCGTGTCGGATTACCAGGATGCCTTTCCTCTAAATCCCCTGGAAAGTGGCGATATAGATTACGACGGTATTGGCGATAATGCGGATACCGACCGCGATGGTGATGGTGTTGCCAATGATGCCGATGCCTTGCCTAATAATCCCTATGAAACTGTAGATTCCGATGCAGATGGTACAGGCAACAACAGCGATTACGATGATGACAATGACGGAGTGGAAGACTATCAGGATGCTTTCCCTTTAGATCCGCTTAAAACGGCAGATATGGATGGCGACGGCCTGGACGACACCTCAGATCCCGACATTGATGGCGATGGTTGGCTTAACGAGGCTGATGCTTTCCCGAGCAATTATTACGAGCATCGCGATTCCGATAATGACGGTATAGGCAACAACAGCGATTACGATGACGATAACGACGGTATCCCCGATTATCTGGATGCAACACCGGATCCCGACGATATAGACAACGATGGTATATCCAATAGCATCGACCCGGATCGCGATGGCGATGGCGCCGCCAATGAAAATGATTTGGCACCAGATAATCCTAACGAGTGGGTTGATTCGGATAACGATGGCACCGGCAATGGCGCCGATACCGACGACGACAACGACGGTGTAGCAGATAGCAGCGATTTTTATCCCCTGGATGCCAGCAAAAGCGCGCTCAATGCAGCGGACTTTTTGCCCATGGCCAAAAGCAACCGCTGGGTGTTCGATCACTCATTGCAGGCGGTGACTGTTGGCAGCGATAAGAAAATCGGTGGGCAAACTATTCGTCCCCTGCATTTTCCCTATGGCGGCAAAGTCTATTTGAAAGTGCTGAATAACCAGGTTCAGTTTTTTGGTGTTTACTTCCCCCAGGTGCAAACTGAGTACGGCGATTTCTCTACCGACTTTTTGCTGGATAAGGGCATTAACCTAACGGCATCAGGAAATCACACGGGCAAAGGCGATGTGGTGATTTCGCCTGAGTATGGCAAGCGCAGTTTGAGTTGGACGGCGCAGGTGCAATACCTGGGGGGTGAAACTGTAGCTGTGCCTGCAGGGCAGTACGCAGCGCTGCACACCCGTATTTACTTTACCGGCAAAACCACTATTGAAGGTGTGCAAATGCAAATCAGCTATCAGGCAGATTACTGGTTTGCCGAGGATGTGGGCTTGGTGAAAATTAGTGAAAGCGGTTATGAAATGAATCTGGTTAGCGCCACGGCCAGCCACGACGAAACGGCCAATGGCGGCAGCGGTGGTGGTGATGGTGCAAGCGGTGGAGATAGTGGCGGTGGTGGTGGAGGTGGTGGCGGCAGCTTGAACCTCTGGCTGCTGGCGCTCTTGGGGCTGGGTTTGTTCAGCCGTCGCCGAGCCTAATATTTCGCTGCGAATTGACCGCAAACACCCGGCTAGCTGCCGGGTGTTTTGTTTTATATCCGGCTAAAAGCCAAAGCAATGCCTGCCAGCACCAGGGCGCCACCACAGCAGTAGTTAAACCAGCGCTGGTGCCGGGGGCTATTGATCCAGTGCATCAGCATTCGGCCACCGGCGGCGTAAGCCAGCATCCACAGCAAATCCATCGCCAAAAAAATCAGTGTCAGCCATGTAAATTGCATCGCCATAGGCTGTTGTACATCAATAAATTGCGGAAAGAGCGCACCAAAATAAATAAGCCCTTTGGGGTTGGTGATGGCCACCAAAAATGCCTTGCCAAATAAATGGTCGCGCCGCACCTGTTGCGCTACCTGGGCAACCGATAGCGGCGCTGCCCGCATCAATTGGTAACCCAGATACATCAAATAGGCAGCACCCAGCCATTGAATGCCGTGAAAAATCCATTGCGCTTGTGCCACCAGCAAACTGAGCCCCAGTGCCGATAACAACATCAATACCAGGTTGCCGCTGCTGGCGCCCAGCATGGTGAACAGCGAGTGGCGCAGGCCAAAGCGGGCGGCGTCGGCCATGCAGGAAAGCATGACAGGGCCGGGGCTGGCGGAGACAAAAAAAGTGAGAGTGATAAACAGCCAGAGTTGATCCATGGGTGGCGTCTGCATGTGATAAGCCCGCCAGTCTAGCAGGCTTATGGCCCGCCCCAGCGGCGGCGCTAAAGTCTTCTATACTGAGGCGATATTCCCGTGGATCTAGTAACAGGTGCTTTATGTCGAATAACACTATCGCCGAGGCAATCCCGATTTTGGAGGGTTTGTTGCGCGGCTTGGATCAGGCCTATTGGGAGGCCAATAGCCTGGACCGCAAAGATTTTTTTTACGATTTGATTAGCGGCTTACACTCGGAATTGTCGGAACTGAGCAAGCTGAGCGTGCAGGATCACTACCTGGAATATGAGCCGGTAACCGAGGCTTTCCGCGCTGCCCGCCCCAAGTTGAGCCGCCTGCGCAAACTGGTGGATGACTTTGCCCTGCGCTCCACCACAGCGGTGCATTTGGAGGGGTTAATTGACCAGGCGCGGGTGTTAATTGGCCGCCAGCATCAGGCGTTATGAGTTTTTATAGCTTTTTTAAATCACTCAAAGCGGGTTATCACTAAATAATTTAATGGCGATCTATAAAAAACTGGCAAAGGCAGAAAACTGCACAATACTTGAAATTACTGATCGCTGTTGCTTCCTCTGAAACCAAGTTTGGTTGAGCTTTCCCGAAACGTTGGTTTTTGCGATGTAGGATGTGGTT
>CAMLRI010000165.1 GCA_946482385.1 uncultured Cellvibrio sp. | reverse complement strand
CAGTGTAGGTAAACACCGGCATCGCGTAAAATGATATATTCGCAATTCAATATTTCATTTTATGAAACAAGGTTATTACTGCCGCCATGGATATCGCCAAACTTCGCCTGTTTTGCAACCTTGCCAGTAGCTTGCACTTTGGCCGCGCCGCCAACAGCAGCCATGTCAGTCCGTCCACACTCAGCCGCAATATCAAACAACTGGAAGACGACCTGGGCGTGAGCCTGTTTGTGCGCGACAACCGCTCGGTGATTCTTACCCACGAAGGTGAACAGTTTTTGCAATTTGCCAAAGAGGTGATACAGCAATGGGAAACTTATCAGGAATCCCTGCTCGCCCAAGCCGATCAGCTGCGCGGCCAACTCAGCATTTACTGCTCGGTCACCGCCAGCTATAGCTTTCTCTATGAAATCCTCACCGAATTCCGCGTTAAGCATCCCGGCATAGCCATCAAACTCCACACCGGCGACCCGGCGCAGTCCATTGAGCGAATTTTGGCAGGCGATGAAGATATCGCCATCGCCGCCAAACCAGACAAATTGCCCGCTGGCATCAGTTTCAAACCCATCAACAGCTCGCCGCTGATATTTATCACCGCCAATAATGAAGATTGGCAGGGTAAAAGCTGGGAGGAAATTCCGGTAATTATTCCCGAAGAGGGCTTGGCGCGAGAGCGGTTGAATATTTGGTTCGATTCACTCGGCATCAAACCCAATATCTACGCCGAAGTAAAAGGTAACGAGGCGATAGTGAGTATGGTGAGTCTGGGTTTTGGCGTAGGAGTTGCGCCGCAAATTGTGGTGGATAACAGCCCGCTGGCCGACAAGGTGAAACGCTTTGATCCGCAACCTGATTTGGGGCCCTATGACACAGGCATTTGTGTGATGGAAAAACGCCTGAAAAGCCCAATAGTAAATGCGTTTTGGAGCCAGCTGCGAGAACCTGCCAGCAGCCAGCGATAACAAAAAAGGCCGCTCACCTCGCGGTTAGCGGCCTTCTGTGGGGCTAGAAGATCAATCTAATTTTTACGCCACAACATCTTTTTCAACACAGCGAAAAGCGCAATTACACCGATAAGAATAAACTTTTTAAACGCCACCAAAAAAGCAATCAACTTGGCAAACAAACCCATTTTTGAAGCAACACCACCGGCAACCAGGGCAGCCAAGCCATACTCAGCCACACGATCTGTAGCTGGGTCAAAATCTGCATAACGCTTTCCTGGCACAAATTCGGTGACAGCAATCAGCTCCGGCATACGCTGCTTGATATTTTGAATCTGCGCCATACCTGCCACCGCATTCAAAACCAAAACACCTTCGCGCCCCAAAATACGAATATTGTAATTCAGCGAGTTATCCTCAGCGTGATCGGTTTTATACTCCTGGGCCCAATAATACTTGTGGGTATTGGTGTCGTAATGGGGCTGCTCTGCCCAGCCAACCAACAACATAGAGCCATAACCCTGCTTAACGCGCTCATCATTAGCCGATTGATTTGCCTCCTTTAATTCCGCCAACAACTCATCGTAGTCAATGCTGTCGGCATCTTCATCGCTAACGTAGCCATCCTCGTCATAGGTGATAACCACGCCCCAACCCTCAGCCTCCAGGGGGCTCACATCTGCCGGGATAATCATGCCCAGGGTTTCATTGCCGGGCGGGTTTCCCCAGGCATCCACTAAAAGCCTTTCCGCACTTTCTGGGGCAAGATATTGAAAATCGTCGCCGAGATTCATGCTTGCCACCTGGTTAGGCAGGGTAATTTTGCCTTTTTGCGGATTTAAGGATTGCAGAAACTCTTCTGCTGTCATTTGCGGCTGCCCAGCATCAGGAGCATCCTGGGCAACAACCGCACAACAAAAAAGGGAGAGAAAAGAAATAACAATAGCTTTCATCGTATAGCCTCCATGTTTGTTCGTTATATTAAAAACCCGGCCCACGCCAGGCTCGCAAGCATCTTAGCAGCAAGCCTGCAAGATAAGGATTCCATGGCGATTAACCCCATAAAAAAAGGCCGCTCACCTCGCGGTTAGCGGCCTTTCGTGTATTAACGAAACAACTTACAAACTCAACACCTTCTCGCCGCGCGAGATGCCGCTCACACCTGAGCGCACCACTTCGATAATCGCGGCGTCGCCGACGGCTTGGATGAAGGCATCCAGCTTGTCGCTCGCGCCGGTGATTTGGATGGTGTAGAGGGTGCTGGTGACATCCACGATTTGGCCGCGGAAAATATCCACGCAGCGTTTTACCTCTGCGCGTTGCGCACCAGAGGCTTTAACCTTGATCAGCATCAGCTCGCGCTCGATGTGCGAACCTTCGGTTAAATCCACCAGTTTTACCACATCAATTAATTTATTGAGGTGTTTGGTGATTTGCTCGATTTTGTGATCATCGCCAATGGTGGTGAGCGTCAGGCGCGACAGGGTTGGGTCTTCCGTGGGAGCCACCGTGAGGGTTTCGATGTTGTAACCGCGCTGGGAAAATAAACCCACCACACGCGACAGGGCACCGGGAGCGTTTTCGAGAAGAACAGAAATAATACGTCTCATCTTAGGTGCGCTCCGTCTTGCTCAGGTACATATCGCGCATGGATTGCTGCGCAATTTGCATGGGGTACACGTGTTCGGATTGATCCACCATGATGTCCATAAACACCACGCGGTCTTTCAGGTCGAAGCACTCTTTCAGCTTGGCCTTGAGCTCGTCGCGCTTGGTTACGCGCATGCCCACATGGCCGTAGGCTTCCGCCAACTTGATAAAGTCGGGCAGCGAATCCTCGTACAAGCTTTCCGCGTAGCGGCCGGAGTACTGCATATCCTGCCACTGGCGCACCATGCCCAAGGCTTGGTTATTGAGGCAAATAATTTTGACCGGCAGATGGTATTGGGTACAGGTGGATAATTCCTGGATACACATCTGGATAGAACCTTCACCGGTTACGCAGACCACAGTGGCTTCGCGGTCGGCCATTTGCACGCCCATGGCGGCTGGTAAACCAAAGCCCATAGTGCCGAGGCCACCGGAGTTGATCCAGCGACGCGGTTTATCGAACAAATAATATTGCGCGGTAAACATTTGGTGCTGGCCCACATCGGAAGTGACATAGGCATCGCCCTGGGTGATTTCCCAAATTGCCTGGATGACTTCCTGCGGTTTGATTTTGTCGCCGCTGGTATCGAAACGGTTTTGGGTATAGATGCCGTGGCGCTCGCGCCATTCATCAATTTGTTTCCACCAGGCGGCAATAGCTTCCGCATCTGGCTTTTCATCGGCTTCTTTGATCAGCGCGATCATCTCGGTCAGCACACTATCTACCGCGCCCACAATAGGCACATCGGCGGTAACAGTTTTGGAGATGGAGGCCGGGTCTATGTCGATATGGATAATTTTGGCATTGGGGCAAAACTTGGCCACTGCGTTGGTCACGCGGTCATCAAAGCGCGCGCCCACGGCGAGAATCACATCACTGTGGTGCATGGCGGTGTTGGCTTCGTAGGTGCCGTGCATACCCAACATGCCGAGGAAATTTTTGCCGGTGCCCGGGTAGGCGCCCAAACCCATCAGGGTATTGGTGACCGGGTAGTTGAGCATATCAACCAGGGTTTTCAGCAGGTGCGAGGCATTGCCTTGCACCACACCGCCACCGGTGTAGATCATCGGGCGCTTGGCGGCGAGCAGCAGTTGCACCGCTTTTTTAATCTGGCCGGAGTGGCCGCGAGTCGCCGGGTTGTAAGAGCGCAACTTCACCTTTTCGGGATATTCGTAAGGGAAGGTGTGCAGCGGACTGGTTACGTCTTTGGGCACGTCGATAACCACCGGGCCGGGGCGGCCAGTGGCGGCAATGTAGTAGGCCTTTTTGACGATTTCCGGAATTTCGCTGGCGTGTTTCACCATGAAGCTGTGCTTCACGATGGGGCGGGAGATACCCACCATGTCGGTTTCCTGGAAGGCGTCTTCGCCGATCAGGTGGCTCATTACCTGGCCGGAAATTACCACCATGGGAATGGAATCCATATAGGCGGTGGCGATACCGGTAATGGCGTTGGTGGCGCCCGGGCCGGAAGTCACCAGCACTGTGCCGACTTTACCCGTAGCGCGGGCATAGCCATCGGCAGCGTGGGTAGCGGCCTGTTCATGGCGCACGAGAATATGTTTAACGTCTTTCTGACGGAAGATGGCGTCGTAAATATGCAGGGCAGCGCCGCCTGGGTAACCGAAAACGCATTCAACGCCTTCGTCACGCAGGGCGCGGATGAGCATATCTCCACCGGAGAGCATTTCCACGATCTTTCCCCTTTTAGGTCTCTGGGTTGTGGCCAGCCAAGGTGGCTGGCGGTGCAGCATCTATATAGAAGGAAGAGAGCTACACCCAAGGTAGGCGCTAGTCGATGGCATGGCAGCGAGCTGGCGCAGTGAATGATCCACGATACAAAGCCCGGCAAGGCCAAGATCGGATCAGCGCAAACCGTGCAGGTATGCAGGGCTTGCTAGGTCGATGCGCGGGTGGGCGCATCGCCAGCAGATGGGTCGCTAAGAGGGTGACTTAGCCGGGGACAAACGCGGGCCTGAGCTTATCGGCCATTTGCCTGCCATCTGGCGGACTGGCAATTCTCCCAAGATAGGCGCCAATGTCAAGAAAATAACCATTTCGGAGCGATTTTTAACCGCCCACAAGCCCGGATCCAGCCAGAAGCGGGGCTGACCTGGCTCACAGAATGGCCAAGGGCGGTTTCACCAGCCAGGCTTTAGGGCTATAGTTGAGCCATAAAACCCATGAGGAAGTTACATGAAGCGCGTATTGTTAATGGCCTGCTGTATAGCCAGCCTGCTGGCCACATCGACACTGGTGGCAACATCGTCCCTGGCCGCCGACACCACCAAGGCCAAGGTCTACACCTGGACCGACGACAAGGGTGTGATTCACTATGGCGAACGCCCCCCCAAGGATGTGAATGCCAAGCTGGTAAAAACCCGCACTGGCCATAGCGACCCGGCACCTGCCTATATCCCGAGTGCGCCAGTGCAGCAAGAAGAACAAGCAGCCGCACCCGATGAGGCCCAACGCGCACAAAACGAGGAAAACTGCGAGCTGATACGCCGCAACCTCACTATGCTCAACAGTGCTGCGCGCATGAAAACCCCCGATGGAAATGGCAATTTGCGCTATATGACCGAAGAGGAAAAAGAGCAAAAACGTCAAGAAATGCAGCGCCTGCTAGAAGAGAATTGCGAATAGCCACCTGCTAGCCACACAGCAAAGATACACAAACAAAAACGGCCACATCGCGTGGCCGTTTTTGTTTCTAACGCGGCGTTTTAAACGCCTACTGCAAGCGCCATGGCTCAAATGCCAACTTATCGCCCTGCTCGCTAACATGGATGATAGCGCCAGGCGGAAATTTGCCGGCGAGTATCTCTTGCGCCAGCGGGTTTTCGATCAGCTGCTGAATAGCGCGCTTCAACGGGCGCGCGCCATACACAGGGTCGAAACCCACACTAGCGAGGCGATCCATCACCGCGTCATCCAATTCCAAACCCAGTTCGCGCTCGGCCAGGCGTTTGCGCAAATGCGCCAGCTGGATATCGGCAATGCCGCGAATCTGCTCGCGACCCAGGGGGTGGAACACCACCACCTCGTCGATACGGTTGATAAATTCCGGGCGGAAATGGCCGGTGACCACCTCCATCACGGCGTCCTTCATGGCATTGTAACGGTTCTCGTTGTTGAGCGATGAATTCATGCTGTCGCTGACAC
>CAMLRI010000164.1 GCA_946482385.1 uncultured Cellvibrio sp. | reverse complement strand
ACAGCGCTGGCGATAGCTGCGCAACTCCACCTGCTCCCAGTTAATTTGCACCTGGCCGTCGCCCGCATCGGCCAGCTGGCGATACAACTGCTGCAGATGCTGCTGCTCAGGCACCGCCAGCCCCTGCTGGCGCAACCAATAGCGCAGCAGGTTGTGGCGGCGCGACTCGCTCAAGGCCAGCCACAGGTCGAGCCGCAGGCTGCGCCCCAGGGGTTCGGCGCGCTCCTCCAACCGGGCCAAATCCTCCTGCGCCACCTCGGCCAGCAGGGTTTCATTGGCGGCACACAACTCTGCGGTTTGCTGCCATTTGCGGGTAAAGCCCGGCCAGCGCCCCTGCAATAAAGGCATCACCTGGTTGCGCAAAAAATTGCGGTCGTAGTGGTCGCTGAGGTTGCTCTCATCCTCCACCCAAACCAGGCCCTGCGAGCGGGCATAGGTTTCCAGCTGCTCGCGGGTAAAAGGCAGCAGCGGCCGCACCAGCCAGCCCTGCCCCAGGGGGCGCTGCGCCGCCATGGCCGCCAAGCCGCGCGGGCCAGTGCCACGCATCAGGCGCAGCAACAGGGTTTCGGCCTGGTCGTCGCCGTGGTGGGCGGTCAGCAGGTAATCGCCAGGGGCCAGGCAGCCTTCGAATACCCCGTAGCGCGCCGCGCGAGCCGCATCCTCTATGCCCTTACCTGTATTGTTCACCACTACCCGCTCGGCATGGAAACTCACCCCCAAGGCTGCCGCCAACTGCTCGCAATGGGTTTGCCAGTGGCTGGCATGGGGGGAAATCTGGTGGTTAATATGCACCGCACACAGCCTTACCGGCAGCTGCAACTGCGCCAGGGCGTGCAGTAGTACGGTGGAATCCAGGCCGCCGCTAAAACCTATCCACCAGACAGGTTGCGCGCCGCAGGGCAGCGGCGCTGAACCCGCTGGCAAAGACGGTAAATAGGGCAGCAGTTGTTGGGGGTTAAACGTCATAGATGGCTCTCGCAAACTGGCGCCATTTAAACCCAATCGCCAGGCAATAAAAACCCGGCCTTGCCGAAGTTTTACCGGCATGGGCACAATGCCGCCCCTAGCCTTATCTGCGGATACCCCCAGCACCAGGATCGCTCTATGACCAGCACCCCCTACGGCCACTGGCCATCCCCCATCAGCCCGGAGCTGCTCAGTGCCAGTGGCGTGCGTATCAGCGAGCCCCAGGCCTGTGGTGAACGGCTGTTCTGGCTGGAGAGCCGCCCGGCGGAAAAAGGCCGCAGCGCCCTGGTGTGCGAGGAAAACGGCCAGCGCCGCGACCTGTTGCCAGCCCCCCATTCGGTGCGCAGCCGCGCCCAGGAGTACGGCGGCGGCAGCTACCTGGCGATCAAAACCGGGGTATTTTGTGTGCTGGATGTTAACCAGCGCATCTACTTCTATTCCTTTGCCAAACAGGCCCTGGCGCCCATCACCGCCGAAGGCCCCTACCGCTACGCCGATTTTTGCTACGACGCCAAACGCCGCCAGCTGTGGGCTGTACGCGAGGATTATTCAGCCGGCCACCCACACCCCAGCTGCGCCCTGGTCGCTATAGACCTCGCCAATGGCAAGGTGCAAGTGCGGGTAGACGGTGCCGATTTTTACGCCAACCCGCGGCTATCGCCCGATGGCAGCAAGCTCAGCTACCTGCGCTGGCAGCACCCGCAAATGCCCTGGGATGGCAGCGAGTGCTTTTGCGCCAGCCTCAATGCCAATGGCGAGGTGATCGGCGAGGTGCGCGTGGCCGGCAGCCACAGCGAATCTATTTTCCAGCCCCAATGGTCGCCGGCAGGCCAATTGGTGTTCGCCTCCGACCGCAGCAACTGGTGGAACCTCTATGCCTGGAATGGCAGCCAGGTGATCCCCCTGTGCCCCCAAGAGGCCGAATTTGCCACCCCGCAATGGGTATTTGGCATGAGCAGCTACGGTTTTTTGAATGAGCGGATGATTTTTTGCACCTACAGCCAGGGCGGCCAATGGCACCTGGGCATTATCGACCTGCCCAGCGGCGAGCTAACCCGCATCAACAGCCCCTTCCGCGACATCAGCGGCATCCACTGCCACAACGGCGAAGCCCTATTCCTCGCCGCCGGCGCCAGCCAACCGCAACAGCTATACCGTTGCAGCCAGGCGCGCTTTGGCCAAATCAGCCACAACCCCCTGCCCATAGCCCCCGCTTATGTCGCCCAACCCCAGGCCATCAGCTTCCCCACCCCCGACGGCCAGGTGGCCCACGGCTTTTACTACGCCCCCACCAACCCCGCCGCCCGGGCGCCGGCAGGCAGCAAACCGCCGCTGTTGGTGATGGCCCACGGCGGCCCCACCGGCGCCTGCGAAAGCTCGTTCAACCTGAAAATCCAGTTCTGGACCAGCCGGGGGTTTGCGCTATTGGATGTGAACTATCGCGGCAGCACCGGCTACGGCCGCCAGTACCGCGACAAGCTTAAAGGCCAGTGGGGCGTGATAGATTTGATCGACGTCTGCAGCGGTGTGGATTATGTAGTCGCCCAGGGCTGGGCCGATGGCGATAAGGTCGCCATCCGCGGCTCCAGCGCCGGCGGCTTTACCGCCCTGGCCGCACTCACCTTTAGCGACCGCTTCAAAGTCGGCGCCAGCCTCTACGGCATAGGCGACCTGGAAGCCCTGGCACGGGACACCCACAAATTCGAGGCCCACTATTTGGATTCCCTGGTGGGCGAATACCCGGCGCAACTGGCGCGCTACCACCAGCGCTCGCCCATCCACCACATAGACCAACTGCACTGCCCGGTAATTTTCTTGCAGGGCTTGCAGGATAAAGTGGTGCCCCCCGCCCAGGCCGAAGCCATGGTCGCCGCCCTGCAAGCCAAGGGCATCAAAACCCGCTACATCACCTTCGCCGACGAAGGCCACGGCTTCCGCCAAGCGGCCAATATCCAGCGCGCACTAGCGGAAGAATTGGATTTTTATTTAGCAGTATTTGAAGGCAGTGCCAGCTAATCAGGGCGCGGTTTTTTCATAGGCAATCGAGTTGATATACCAAGTGGTGGTGCCCGCCTCGGTCACCACCACGGCTTCATCGTCCACTTCTTTTTTTAGCAGTGCCCGCGCCATGGGGGAGTCGATGGAAATGTAGTCCTTGCGGTTGAAAATTTCGTCGTAGCCGACAATGCGGAATTTCAGGGTTTTACCTTCGTCGTTTTCCACTTCTACCCAGGCGCCAAAAAAAACCTTGCCCTCCTGCTCCGGGCGGTAATCCACCACTTTGAGGTTTTCCAAACATTTGCGCAGGTAGCGCACCCGGCGGTCGATTTCGCGCAGGCGTTTTTTGTTGTATTGGTAATCCGCATTTTCGCTGCGGTCGCCCAGGCTGGCGGCCCAGGAGACTTTTTTGGTGACTTCGGGGCGCTCGACGCGCCAGAGCTCATCCATTTCTTTTTTCAGGTCGTCGTAACCCTGGCGGGTAATCAGTGGTGTGCGCACGTTGCTATGGCTCCGTTTAACAAAGGGTCGATTATCGCCCCCCGCCCCCGACCAGACAATCACAGCCCAAACAATCACAGCACCTAGCAAACCACCACCACTCGCGGTGCCAGCCTGGCCAACCCGGCTTTTCGTCAAAGCCCCGACAAAATGCTATAGTGCGCGGCCTTTTGGCACCCATTGGTGCTTTTTTGAGCGGCATTAACAGCTTTAGACAGGATCAGATCCATGACCCAATCCCCTCGCAAAATTCTGGTGACCAGCGCCCTGCCCTACGCCAATGGTTCGATTCACCTCGGCCATTTGGTGGAATATATCCAAACCGACATTTGGGTGCGCTTCCAGAAGATGCGCGGTGTGGATTGCACCTATGTATGCGCCGACGATGCCCACGGCACCGCCATCATGCTTAAGGCGGAACAGTTGGGCCATTCGCCTGAGCAGCAGATCGCCAATGTGAAGGCCGAGCACGAGGCAGACTTTGCCGCCTTCCATATCGCCTTCGACAATTACCACTCCACCCACAGCGATGAAAACCGCGAGCTGTCGAGCATGATTTACGGCCGCTTGAAGGCCAATGGCCATATCGCCAGCAAAAGCATTACCCAAGCCTACGACCCGGAAAAACAACTGTTTTTGGCCGACCGCTACATCAAGGGCACCTGCCCCAAATGTAAAGCCGAAGACCAGTACGGCGATAACTGCGAAAAGTGCGGCGCGACCTATTCGCCCATGGATTTGATTAACCCCAAATCGGCTATTTCCGGTGCCACACCTGTCGCCAAGGATTCCGAGCACTTCTTTTTTACCCTGCCGGAATTCAGCGATTTTTTGAAAAACTGGACCCGCGCCGGCCATTTGCAGGATGAAGTGGCCAACAAGATGGCCGAGTGGCTGGATGCCGGTTTGCAGGCTTGGGATATATCCCGCGATGCGCCCTATTTCGGTTTTGAAATTCCCGGTGAACCCGGCAAGTATTTTTATGTGTGGCTGGATGCGCCCATCGGCTATATCGCCAGCTTGAAAAACCTGTTGGATAAGAAGGGCGAAGACTGGTACGAGTACTGGAAGCCGGACTCCACCGCCGAGGTGTATCACTTTATCGGTAAAGACATAGTTAACTTCCACGCCCTATTCTGGCCGGCGATGCTGCACTCGGCCAATTTGCGCACCCCCAGCAAAATTTGCGTGCACGGTTTCTTAACCGTGAACGGCACCAAGATGAGTAAATCCCGCGGCACCTTTATTAATGCGCGCACCTACCTCAACCATTTGAACCCGGAATACCTGCGCTACTACTTTGCCGCCAAGCTGACTAGCAACGTGGACGATATCGACCTGAACCTGGAGGATTTTATTCAGCGGGTGAATTCCGACCTGGTGGGCAAGGTGGTGAATATCGCCAGCCGCACCGCCAAGTTCATTACCAATGCCGGTGGCCTTTTGGCCAATGAGATTGCCGACCCGGCCCTGTGGCAGCAGTTTGTCGATGCCGGTGACACCATCGCCAACTACTACGAAAGCCGCGACTACAGTAAAGCCATGCGCGAAATTATGGCCCTGGCCGATGCCGCCAATGAATACATCGCCACCCAGGAACCCTGGAAGCTGGCCAAGCAAGCCGGCGCCGAAGCGCAAACCCAGGCGGTGTGCACCCTCGGCATCAATATGTTCCGCGCGCTGCTGACTTATTTGAAGCCGGTATTGCCCGCGCTGACTGCCGATGCCGAAGCCTTTTTGGGCGAAACCCTGGGCTGGACTGGGTCAGTGAGCTTCCGCACCGGCGAAAAAATTAACGAGTTCAAACCCCTGCTCACCCGGGTAGAAAAAGACAAGGTAGATGCCATGATCGACGCCAGTAAAGAAGCCCTGGCCGCCGCTGCCCCGGCCGCCAAAGCAGAAGCCAATGTGGAGCCGATTGCCGCCGAAATTGAGTTTGGCGATTTCGCCAAGGTGGATTTGCGCATTGCCCTGATCGCCAATGCCGAGCATGTGGAAGGTTCCGACAAGCTGCTGCGCCTGACCCTGGATTTGGGCGGCGAAACCCGCAATGTGTTTTCCGGTATCAAAAGCGCCTACGACCCCAAAGACCTGGTAGGTAAACTCACGGTAGTGGTCGCTAACCTCAAGCCGCGCAAAATGAAGTTCGGCATGAGTGAAGGCATGGTGCTGGCCGCCGGCCCCGGCGATAAAGAAATTTATTTGCTGGAGCCCCACAGTGGTGCCAAGCCCGGCCAGCGGGTGATGTAATTTGGCGACCGGTAGGTTGGGGTGAACAACGCGAACCCCAACACGACCATCTACCAGGGCCAACCGAAAC
>CAMLRI010000163.1 GCA_946482385.1 uncultured Cellvibrio sp. | reverse complement strand
GTGAGGCCGCTATTTCAATAAAAAGGAAATTGTGATGTTAAGAGTATTGATTTGGTTATTTTTTTTACTGTCAGTAGCGGCTAATGCTAAGCAGCATAAATTGCCTTTTGATGATAATGCGCTGAATGTGGTTTTTGACAGTAAAGTCCCAGTGACTTTTGTGGGTAAAAAATCTCTGACTCCTTCCGGACAGGTTGCCGCGCCTATTTTGTATCCAGGTGATACTGCAGGGGTTTTCTTGGTTTCTGTGTTGACACATGCTGCAATTTCAGGGGGGGTTAAAAAATCTCAGCAAAACAAAGAGCAAGAAGAGGCTAATAAAGTATTGGAACCCTACCAAACTTATATCTCGGATGTTAATGAAGAATTTTTAACGCAGAACACCCTGTCGCAGGATATATCAACCTCTTCCGGTCAGCTTCAATTATTGTTTGGTGATCAACATAAAGAAAATAGTCGGTGGCAGGTGAGCGTTGCCCCAGTGTTTGCTATGACCCAAAACCAGAGTAGTTTCCTTATTTATAATCAGCTGACATTTGTTGATCGTTCATTGACTGTTCGTGAGCAAAGAAAAATCAAAAAAACCAAAAAGGGTTATCTTGCTCCTAACCAAAAGTTGGTCGTTATAGTTTCTGACCCTGTTTTGGAAGAAGATCGGCAGGCTTTTTGGCTGCGTAATGACGCCACTGCGTTCAATGATGCGATTAAAAACCTTTATAACGAGTCATTCCATCTGGGGGTTATTCGTCATTTTGGTGGGCTTGGGAACGCGGAAGCTAAACAGGTAACTATCAAATATCTGGAGAATGGTGTTAAGAAAATTGAGCGGGGTTATATCATCTCACAAACCTGTCAGCGGACTGTTTTTGAGAGTTTGGCTGGTGAAGTTAAATCAGTGCCTAATATTGATTTTGCCGTTTGTGGATCAGTGTAATAACAGTTTTTACTCCCTTTTCATATCGCGGCCAATGCAGGTTGTCTAAAGTGCTTAGTTCAACCTGCTGTGGCTTTGTTGGGCACTTAGCCTTCATAGGCTAGATACCATAGTTTTCAGAGTGGATGTAAATCCATGTCTTTATCTAGTGATACATTGGGATCCCTACTAACACATTAAATGGGAAAGTCACGCCCAGTGCTACCACTTATCCCCCCATTTTTGGATTGGCTTCCAAGCTTCAAAACCCTCTACTCCAAACTGTTTAAGCCTTCGTATCTATAGCAAGTATACGGAGGAAGTTTATGAGCAATATTTTAGTGATCGGTGGTTCTTCGGGGATAGGTGCGGCTTTGGTTGAGCGGTTGTTGGGCCGGTACCAGGTGTTTGTGTGGAGCCGCCACCTGGTGGATGTTCCCGGCGCAACTGTTATACGTAACAACCCGGTGGAGGCTGTGCCGGATGTGTCCGGCTTGCCCGAGGTGCTGGATGGGATGGTGTATTGCCCGGGCAGTATCAACCTCAAGCCGTTTGCGCGTTTGGCGGCAGAGGATTTTTTGCAGGATTTTAATATCAATTTTTTAGGGGCCGTGCGCAGTTTGCAGGCGGTGGCACCGCGCTTAAAGGCATCTGCCCAGGCGAGCGTGGTGTTGTTTAGCAGTGTGGCTGCAACCAGTGGTATGCCATTCCACACCAGTATTGCGGCGAGCAAGGCTGCGGTGGAGGCTTTGGTGCGCAGCCTGGCGGCAGAGTGGGCGCCCCAGGTGCGGGTGAATGCCATAGCGCCGTCGCTTACCCCAACCCCCTTGGCGGAAAGATGGGTTAGCTCGGAGGAGAAACGGCAGGCAGCGGCTAAGCGCCACCCCTTGCAGCGGATTGGCGATGCTGGCGAGATGGCTGCGCTGGTGGAGTTTTTGCTATCGCCCCAAGCCGGGTTTATTACCGGGCAGGTTGTTGCGGCCGATGGCGGCTTGGGGGCAATAAGGCTTTAGCAGTTGGCGTGTGGGCCTTAACCAATCATCCACTGGGTGAGCTGGTAATACACCGGAATCCCCAGCAACACATTCAGCGGAAAGGTCACGCCCAGTGCGGCGACTATCGCCAGACCCACATCGGCCTCCTTAATGGCCGCTTGAATGGCTGCCGGTGCGGCTATGTAGGAGGCGCTGGCGGTGAGGGCGGCCAGGATGAGGGTGCTGCCTTGCGGCAAGTCCAGGGCGATGCCGGCGGCTATGCCGACCATCGCCAAGGCAAAGGGGGCGATAAGTGCAAAGCTGATGAGCCGCCAGTGCTGCTTGGGGAAGGGGTGCAGGTGTTGTGAGGCGCACACACCCATCTCCAACAAAAACAGAGCCAGTAGGGCTTTGAAGGCGCCGAGGAATAATGGCGCTATGTCTTTGCTGGCATCGGGGCCGTAGAGGTAGCCGATCACCACGCCGCCGGTGAGCAGTACTACACCGCGACTGGTGAGCGCTTCGTGCCAAATACCTTTCATGCTGCCGCTGCTGCCCGTGGCTTTTTTGTAAAGCAGTATGGCCACCACAATGGCTGGCAACTCCAATAGCACCAGGTAAAGAGTGGTTTGGGGGGCGATGCTGAGGTTGTGGGCTTCGGCAAAGGCCAGGGCCACGGCAAAGGTACCGGCACTGGCGGAGCCGTAGTGGGCGGCGATGCTGGCGCTGTTGGCGGGGTTTAATAGCACCAACCGGCGTAGCAGCGGGTAGAGCGCCAGGGGTATGGCAATACCCAGCAGAATTACCGTAATCACCTCTGGCAATAGCTGCCAATTCACTTGCCCATGCAGGGCGAGCCCGCCCTTAAGGCCCAGGGTGAGCATCAGCAAAATACTCAGGGTGTCGTAGGCCGCTTTGGGCACTTTGAGATCCGATTTGGCCAGGCCGGCCAACACACCCAGTAGAAAAAACATAACAACTATATCGGGCACGATTCGCTCCAGTGGTGGTGACAATGGCGCTATTGTCGCCGAGGAGCAAAATTGATGATAATTAATGTTTTCACCTGTATATATAGGTAATCATCTATATAAGCCTTGGGGTCACCATGAATATCCGCCACCTGACTTTTCGCCTGTTGCAGGTGTATATCGCGGTTATCCGCACTGGCTCCATTTCCCAGGCGGCCAGCCAATTGCACCTCACCCAACCGACGGTATCCCAGCAGATCAAGCGGCTGAGCGAAGCCGTGGGCCATGAGTTGCTGGAGTTGCGCCAGGGGCAATACCAGCCCACCTTTGTCGGGCGCGAGCTTTACCACGCCGCCCTGGATGCCCTGGGGCGCTTTGATGACTTTGCCAGTTTTGTGAGCGAGGCCACCCAGGGCAACAAAGGGCATTTCAGTGTGGGGATGGTGACCACCGCGCAATATGTGTTGCCGCTATTGCTCAGCCCCTACAGCCAAGAGTATCCCGGTGTAGATGTGGCCCTGAATATTGGCAACCGCGGTAGCGTGTTGCAGCGCTTTAACAACGAGCTGGATGATTTGTATTTATTTAGCCACCCGCCCACCGGCGACCATGTGGTTGCCGGCCGCTTTATGCGCAACCCGCTGGTGTTGATTGCCCCGCTGGATCATTGGGCTGCGCAGAAAACAGCGGTGACTTTTGCCGAGTTGGTAGACGAGCGTTTTTTAATGCGTGAGCCGGGCAGTGCCACCCGCATGGTATTTGAGAACTGGCTGCGCGAGCAGAATGTGCAGTTGCATAACACCCTGCACATAGAAAGCAACGAGGCGATACGTTTGAGCGTGGAAAAGGGCCTGGGGTTGGCGGTGCTATCCGAGCACACTTTGTTCCAGGCCCAGGCGCGGGTTGCCCAGGTGCCGGTGCAAGGGTTTCCGCTATTGAGCCATTGGTATTTGGTGCGCCACGGCGACCGGCGTTTGCCGGCGGCGGCGCAGCGGTTTGTGGAATACATCAACCAACACTTAACTGCCTGGGTGGAAGCAAAATATATTCGCAATGAACTGGCGAATTTTTTGCCGCCTTTTTAAGGCGCTACCGGTGTGTCTAAGGCGCCGCTGGTGTGTCGGCTGTGGTATCCAGCTTCACAATGATGGGGTAGTGGTCCGATGGGTAGCTGCCGTTATAGGTGGTGGTATCCACCTGATGGCTCAGCACCTTGGGCTGTTGGTTGACAAACACATAGTCGATTTTATTTTCTGGCTGGGTGTCCTTACCAAAATCGTTAAAAGTTTTGTGGCCGCCGGTGGCCGGTGTGGCGCTGTGTTTTTCGGCATCGCGCAGGCTTTGGCTGAGTATTTGGTAGCTGTCGGCACTGGTGGTGAAATTAAAATCGCCCATGAGTACCAATGGCGCCTGGGCGTCCAGTTTGGTGGCTTCGGCCAAAATTAATTTGGCAGCTTCCACGCGTGCGTTAACACCCTCGCTGTCGAAATGGGTGTTGAGCACAAACAGCGATTGGCGGGTGAGTTTATCGGCCAGCTTGGCAATGCTGAGGGTGCGGCGGAAAATCGCATCCCAGCCCATGGAGGGTTGGTGGGGCGTAGGCGATAACCACAGGGTTTGCTGCCCCTGCAAAGTAAAACGCGCGGTGCGGAACAAGATGGCGGTGGTTTCGCCTTTATCGCGGCCATCGTCGCGGCCCACACCCATCCAGGAATAGTCGTCGAGCATTTCCACCAAATCTTCCACTTGGAAAATTTCCGCTTCTTGTAAACCAATCACATCGGGGTTGTGGGTTTTAATTAAGTGCGCCACAAAATATTTGCGGTTTTTCCAATAATCGGGGCTGGTGGGTTGCTCGCAGCTGCCGCAGCGGATGTTGTAGCTCATCATGGTTACTGTGTTATCGGCCAGTGCCAGTGTGGAGCAGGCGAGCAGCCAAAGGCTGAGTAACAGGTGTTTCATGATGAGTTCCTCGATCGGTTTATCTGTGCTTATGAATAGGTGCCAGCAGCAAGTCTAGCCCTGTTTTTTAGGGCTGTTGAATACTAACGCCCTGGATATTATCCAGCGCCTGGCTGGCAATTTCCTGTAACCCGTCATCTTTTTGGTCGATAAACAGCACGGCAATTTGCTGTTCGTTGGCAATTTTTAAACCTTGTTCACTGCCCAGGCACAAAAAGGCGGTTGACCAGGCATCGGCCAGGCTGGGGCTGGCGTGCAACACAGTGGCAGATACGGTGTTGTGCTCGACCGGTTTGCCGCTGCGGGCATCCAGGATATGGCTGTAGCGTTTGCCCTCGCTATCGAAATAGTGGCGATAAGTGCCCGAGGCCATCACCGCCATGGGTTCGCCGTTATCGAAGCTGAGAATTTTGTGCATCTTGCGCTCCCCTGGCAGGGGCTTTTCGATGGCGATGTGCCAGGGGCTGCCATCGGGTTTATGGCCGCGCACTTGCATTTCGCCGCCAATTTCCACCATAAAATTGTTGATGTCGTAATGGGCGCGCAGCAAATTGGCGAGCCGCTCCACACTGTAGCCCTGGCCGATGGAGGAGACATCAATGCGCAGCTCGGGTTGCTGTTTGCGCAGCTGGGTGGCGTTAAGGGTTTCCAGTTTATCCATGCCGACAGTGTTTAGCGTTTGCGCCAAAGCTTCGGCACTGGGCGGGCTGAACACATCTTTTTTAAAGCCCCACAAATCAAACAGCGGTTTGATGGTGAGGTCGTAGCAACCCTGGCTGGCGCGGTGGATATTGCGCGCGCTTTCAATCAGCGACACCAACTCCGCCTCGGTGGTGAGGGGCTCGGTGGTGTGTTGCGCGTTGAGTTTTTCAATCACCGAATCCTCGCGGTAATTGGAAAATACCTCATCAATACGCGCCAGCTCCTGGCTGATGGCCTGTTCCAGTTCGCCTTGCGTTACCTGGCTGCCTTCGGGCAAAAACAGGCTAATACTGTAAGTGGTGCCCTGGGTAAAGCCCTGGATTTTGAGGGG
>CAMLRI010000162.1 GCA_946482385.1 uncultured Cellvibrio sp. | reverse complement strand
AGAAAAAAATTCTGGTTATCGGCGGTGGCCCCAACCGTATCGGTCAGGGTATCGAGTTCGATTACTGCTGCGTGCATGCTGCCTTGGCCATGCGCGAAGACGGTTACGAAACCATTATGGTGAACTGTAACCCGGAAACTGTTTCTACCGATTACGACACCTCCGACCGTTTGTTCTTCGAGCCGGTAACCCTGGAAGATGTGTTGGAAATCGTTAACAAAGAAAAGCCTGTCGGTGTGATAGTGCAGTTTGGTGGCCAAACGCCGCTGAAATTAGCGCGCGCCCTGGAAGCGGAAGGTGTACCTATTATTGGCACCAGCCCCGATGCTATCGATAAAGCGGAAGACCGTGAGCGCTTCCAGCAAATGATCGAAAAACTCGGTTTGTTGCAACCGCCTAATGCCATTGTCCGCTCCTTGGAAGAGGCGTTATTGGCGGCCGATAAAGTTGGTTATCCGCTGGTGGTTCGCCCCTCTTACGTGTTGGGTGGCCGCGCTATGGAAATCGTCTACAAAGAAGACGAGTTGCGCACTTATATGCGCACAGCGGTGCAAGTGTCGGAAGATGCGCCCGTGCTGCTCGACCACTTCCTCAATAATGCTATCGAGGTGGATATAGATTCTGTTTCCGACGGTAAGCAAGTGGTGATCGGTGGCATCATGCAGCACATCGAACAGTGTGGTGTTCACTCGGGTGACTCTGCCTGTTCCTTGCCGCCCTATTCCCTGCCGGCCGATGTGCAAAATGATATGCGCGAGATAGTCAAGAAAATGGCTATCGAATTGGGTGTTATAGGTTTGATGAATACCCAGCTCGCCTATCAGGATGGCAAAATTTATGTGATCGAAGTAAACCCGCGCGCTTCGCGCACTGTACCCTTCGTATCCAAGTGTATCGGTGTGTCACTGGCCAAGGTGGCAGCGCGTTGCCAGGCGGGTGTTTCATTGGAAGCCCAGGGCTTTACCAAAGAAATTATTCCCGACTACTTCAGTGTGAAAGAAGCGGTATTCCCCTTCAATAAATTCCCGGCGGTAGATCCAATCCTCGGCCCGGAAATGAAGTCCACGGGGGAAGTGATGGGTGTTGGCGACACCTTTGGTGAGGCCTACGGTAAATCCCAGTTGGCTGCCAACAACCGCATCGCCAATAAAGGCACTGCTTTTATCAGTGTGCGCGATATGGATAAGGCTGGTATTGTCGGTGTGGGCCAGGATCTCGCCAGTCTTGGCTTCAAGTTGGTGGCAACCCGCGGCACTGCCGCTGTGTTGCAACAAGCTGGGCTGGATGTGCAAATCGTGAATAAAGTCCAGGAAGGTCGTCCGCATATTGTCGACATGATCAAAAATGATGAAATCAGTTTGATCATCAACACTGTAGAAGGGCGCCAGGCCACACGCGACTCATCATCGATTCGCCGCAGTGCGGAAAATCATCGCGTCTACTACAACACGACTCTGGCTGCTGGTCTGGCTGTGTGTATGGCGTTGAAACAGGAGCAGGACATTTGCGTCCGTCGCTTACAAGACTTGCATAAGAGAGTGGGTTCATGACAATGAGCACCAAATTCCCTATGACTCAGGAAGGCGCAGAAAAACTGCGCCTGGAACTGGAAGATCTGAAAAAAGTGCAGCGTCCGCGCATAGTGCAGGCTATTGCGGAAGCGCGCGAGCACGGTGATTTGAAAGAAAATGCCGAGTACTCTGCCGCGCGTGAACAGCAGAGTTTTTGCGAGGGCCGCATCAAGGAAATTGAAGGCAAACTGAGCAATGCGCAGATCATCGATGTCACCAAAATTCCACATACAGGCAAGGTGATTTTCGGTACTACAGTTACCATTATCAATGTGGAAACAGAGCAGGAAGTCACTTACCAAATCGTCGGTGACGATGAGGCTGAGGTGAAGGCCAATAAAATTTCGGTCAACTCACCTATAGCCCGCGCGCTGGTTGGTAAGGAAGAAGGTGATGTGGTGGTGGTGCGCGCGCCCAGTGGCGATATCGAATACGAAATAGATAAGGTTGAGCACCTCTAGCAGCCAGCTAGAACAACCGCCCAAAAACAAAAGGCCGATTCGCAGGAGTCGGCCTTTTGTGTTTAAGCTATAGATAGCTTTGGTTAATTCATAGCTTTGGTCAATTAGGTCTATGACAAAGCTCAATTGCGATGCAGGTTGGATAGTTTAGGATTGGCTTTTTTGTTGGGCTTGTACAGCAGCACAACCTTGCCAATTTCCTGGATAATCTCCACGCCGGGTAATTGCCCCAGTTCCTCTACCACCAGTTTGCGGTCTTCGCGCTCACTCAGTGCCAGTTTAACCTTGATCAGTTCGTGATCATCCAGGGCGCGATTGAGTTCGGCAACAACACCTTCGCTCAGGCCATTGCCAGCGATAGTGACAATAGGATTAAGTTTGTGGCCAATGGTGCGAAATTGTTTTTTACGGTCCGGGCTAATGGGCATACAATTACCTTACTTGACGGCGGCACTTGCGCTTAACTGGCGCAAGCCTTGAGTGGCGAACATTTGGGTGGTGAACAAGGGCGCTATTGTACCCGATCTTTCGCACCGGCTGTGTGCCCGCCAGTATCCCCAACAGAGTAAGATCCAGATGGCCAGATCCAAAAGCAGCAACCGTTGGCTGGAAGAGCATTTCAACGACCAGTATGTCAAAAAGTCGCATCAGGATGGCTATCGCACCAGGGCCAGTTATAAGCTGCTGGAGTTAAATGAAAAGGATCGATTGATCCAGCCGGGAATGTTGGTCGTTGATTTAGGGGCCGCTCCCGGTGGTTGGTCGCAAGTGGCAGGGCGATTGGTGGGTGTCCATGGCCGGGTGGTGGCATCGGATATATTGCCAATGGACTCCCTGGAGGGCGTGGATTTTATCCAGGGCGATTTCACCGATGAGCAGGTGTTTAACCAGATTCTGGATAAGTTAGGCGATACTCCGGTGGATCTTGTAATCTCCGATATGGCCCCCAATATGAGTGGGATCAATGCCGTAGATCAGCCCCAGGCTATGTACCTGGTAGAGTTGGCGCTGGATATGGCCAAGCGGGTACTTAAACCCCAGGGGAATTTTGTGGCCAAGGTATTTCACGGTGAAGGCTACGACCAATACCTGAAGGACCTGCGCGATAGTTTTGAAAAAGTGGTTATCCGCAAGCCGGATGCATCCCGCTCGCGCTCGCGCGAGGTTTATGTGGTCGGCAAGGGGTTTAGGCCCGTTGATTGCTGATCAACTTATTCAGTGAATATATTTTGATGTAACCAGAGGAAATCTCCTTGAACGATATCACCAAAAATCTTGTGCTCTGGCTGATTATTGCGGTTGTGCTGTTTAGTGTGTTCGATAATTTCAATCGTCCCACCAGCAGTACCAACCTCAGCTATTCCGAGTTTATTACGGCGGTAAAAGATAACCGTGTGCGCGATGTGGTGATTACGCCGGAAACCATCGAGGGGGTGCTGCAGGACAATACTCCCTTTACCACTGTGCGCCCTTATGTGCGCGACGACAAATTAATTGAAGATTTGTACAACAACGGTGTGAACTTTGAGGGGCGCGAGCTGGAAAAGCCCAGCCTGATTTCGCAGATCCTGATTTCCATTGCCCCGGTATTGCTGATTATTGCAGTGTTTTGGTTCTTTATGCGGCAGATGCAGGGCGGCGCCGGCGGCAAGGGTGGCCCCATGAGTTTTGGCAAAAGCAAGGCGCGTTTGCTGGGTGAAGATCAAATCAAAACCACCTTTGCCGATGTGGCGGGTGTGGATGAAGCCAAAGAAGAAGTGCAGGAGCTGGTGCAGTACCTGCGCGACCCCTCCAAATTCCAGCGCTTGGGCGGCCAAATCCCCCGCGGTGTATTGATGGTTGGCCCGCCGGGAACCGGTAAAACCCTATTGGCCAAAGCCATTGCTGGCGAGGCCAAGGTACCTTTCTTCTCCATTTCCGGTTCTGACTTTGTGGAAATGTTTGTCGGTGTGGGCGCCAGCCGTGTGCGCGATATGTTCGAGCAAGCCAAAAAACAGGCCCCATGCATTGTGTTTATTGACGAGATAGATGCGGTAGGTCGCCATCGTGGCGGTGGCCATGGCGGCGGTCACGACGAGCGCGAGCAAACCCTCAACCAGTTGTTGGTGGAAATGGACGGTTTTGAGGGTAATGACGGCGTTATTATTATTGCCGCTACCAACCGTGCCGACGTGCTCGATAAAGCCCTGTTGCGCCCAGGCCGTTTTGATCGCCAGGTTTATGTTGGCTTGCCTGATATTCGCGGCCGTGAGCAAATCCTCAAAGTGCATATGCGCAAGGTGCCCCTGGATGAACGCGTTAGCGCATCGGTTATTGCCCGCGGCACCCCCGGGTTTTCTGGCGCCGAATTGGCAAACCTGGTTAACGAGGCCGCATTGATGGCGGCGCGCTCCAACAAGCGCTTGGTCACTATGGAAGATTTCGAAAAAGCGCGCGATAAGATCATGATGGGTGCCGAGCGCCGCACCATGGTGATGAGCGAGAAGGAAAAAGAAAATACCGCCTATCACGAAGCTGGCCACGCTATTGTAGGGCGCATAGTGCCCGAGCATGACCCTGTGCATAAGGTCACCATTATTCCGCGCGGCCGCGCCCTGGGTGTTACCCAGTTTTTGCCTGAAGGCGACAAATACAGCATGAGTAAGCGCGCGCTTGAGTCGAGCATATGCACACTCTTTGGTGGCCGTATCGCCGAAGAAATGACTCTAGGTGAAGAGGGCATCACCACCGGCGCATCCAATGATATTGAGCGCGCCACAGCCATAGCGCGCAACATGGTGACCAAGTGGGGGTTGTCCTCCAAATTGGGGCCGCTGCACTACGGTGAAGAGGAAGGCATGTATCCAGGTATGGCAACCCAACAGTATTCCGATGAAACCTCAAAACATATCGATGAAGAAGTGCGCCGGATTATTGAAGACTGCTATAGCCGTGCCCAAAAAATATTGGAAGATAACCGCGATATCTTGGAAGCCATGAAAGATGCGCTCATGGAATATGAAACCATCGACGCAGAACAGGTGGATGACCTTATGGCGCGTCGCAAGGTGCGCCCACCGCGCGAATGGAACGATGATGACTTCAATGGCCATCTGCGCGACAAAGAGACTTCGGGCGAAAATCCTGCAGGCCCGATCGGCGGTCCCGCCAATACGCATTAGCGTTTGATCTGCACCTGAATCCTATACCCCGGGCTTGGCTCGGGGTTATTTTTTTATGGCCTCACCCGGTATGTCGATATCTACAAACCATCCCAATGCTTTTAGTGGTGTATCTCTGGTGTGCGGTAAGCACAGGTTGAATTTGGGTCGCCCCAGCATTATGGGAATTCTCAATGCCACACCGGATTCTTTTTCCGATGGCGGCAGCTATTACCAAGGTAGCCGGCTCTCTTTGGATTTGGTGCTCAAGCGCGCCGAGCAAATGTTGCAACAAGGCGCGGCCATTCTGGATGTCGGCGGTGAGTCAACGCGTCCAGGGGCTGAGCCAGTAACTGAACAGGAAGAGTTGGATAGGGTGATTCCGGTGGTTGAGGCATTGGTTGACCGTTTGGATGCCTTGGTGTCGGTTGATACCAGCAGTGCCCGGGTAATAACAGAAGCCGCTGCGGCCGGTGCCGGCTTGATTAATGATGTGCGCGCCCTGCAGCGGGAGGGAGCCTTATCGGCTGCCGCCGCTACAGGTTTGCCGGTGTGCTTGATGCATATGCAAGGCCAGCCAACAACCATGCAGCAGCAGCCGGAATACGCCGATGTGGTTCAGGATGTCGCTCACTTTTTACAGGCTCGGGTGGGTGCCTGCTTACAGGCAGGCATAGCTGGCGAGAGAGTT
>CAMLRI010000161.1 GCA_946482385.1 uncultured Cellvibrio sp. | reverse complement strand
GTCGCGCTTCGGCTGGGGCTTGACGGTAGCGGTAGAGCCGCCGGAGCTGGAAACCCGGGTGGCGATCCTGATTAAAAAAGCCGAGCAGGCTAATATCGACCTGCCCCATGAGGCGGCCTTTTTTATTGCCCAGCGTATCCGCGCCAATGTGCGCGATCTGGAAGGTGCCTTGAAACGGGTAATCGCCAGCGCCAATTTCACCGGCCGCCCTATAGATGTGGAGCTGGTGCGCGAGGCACTTAAGGACTTGCTTGCCCTGCAAGATAAACAGGTGGGTATAGATAATATCCAGCGGGTGGTGTGCGAGTATTACAAAATCAAAATGAACGACATGATCTCCAAGCGCCGCAGCCGTTCAGTGGCGCGCCCGCGCCAGGTGGCTATGGCCTTGGCCAAGGAATTGACCAACCACAGCTTGCCGGAAATCGGCGAAGCCTTTGGCGGCCGCGACCACACCACGGTATTGCACGCCTGCCGCAAAATTAAGGAACTGCAGGAAGAGACAGCGGATATCCGCGAAGATATGAAAAACTTGCTGCGTTCCCTGACAACTTGATTTATAAAACGCTGTTTCTTTAGATAACGCTAATCCCGGAAGATAACTGCCAAGAGACTTTCCCATGAAATTTGCCGTAGCCCGCGAAGCCCTGTTAAAACCCTTGCAACTGGTCGCCGGTGTTGTGGAGCGCCGTCAAACCCTGCCGGTGTTATCCAATGTTCTTATCCAGTTGCAGGGCGACCAGTTGTCGCTGACGGGTACTGACTTGGAAGTGGAAATTATTGGCCGTCTTACCCTGGAGCAACCTGGGCAGTCCGGCGAGATTACTGTACCGGCCAGAAAGCTGGTAGATATCTGCAGATCCCTGCCTGATGGCTCCAATATCGAGTTTTTTCTGGAAGAAAACCGTATTCTGGTCAAATCTGGCCGCAGCCGTTTTACCCTATCTACCCTGCCGGCATCGGATTTTCCCAATGTGGAAGATACACCCGGCAACCTGCGTTTTAGCTGCGCCCAACAGGAAGTAAAACGCCTGATCGAACGCACAGCTTTTGCCATGGCACAGCAGGATGTGCGCTATTACCTCAACGGTATGCTGTGGGAAGTGCGCCAGGATCAACTGCGGGTAGTGGCCACCGATGGCCACCGCATGGCCATGTGCACCCGCGCTATAGCGGTGAATAGCCCGGAAGTTATCCAGGCCATATTACCGCGCAAAGGTGTGCTGGAATTATCGCGCCTGTTGGATGATTCCAGTGCCCAGGTAGAAGTGGTGCTCAGTGCCAACCATATCCGCGTTACCTCCATGGATTACACCTTTACCTCCAAGTTAGTGGACGGCAAATTTCCTGAATACGAGCGGGTACTGCCTCGCGGCGGCAATAAGGTCATCATAGGTTCGCGCCTGGAACTCAAACAGGCCTTTGCCCGCACGGCGATTTTGTCCAACGAAAAATACCGCGGTGTGCGTTTGCTGTTGAGCAGTGGTGTGCTGACCATTGTGGCCAATAACCCCGAGCAGGAAGAAGCAGAAGAGCAGGTTACTGTCGACTACACAGGCGAGCCTTTGGAAGTTGGCTTTAATGTAAGTTACCTACAGGATGTGGCTAATGTGATCAGCAATGAAAACATTAAAATCACCCTTTCCGATGCCAATTCCAGTGCCCTGTTAGAAGAGCCGGAAAACAGCGATTCACTCTATGTGGTTATGCCAATGCGCCTTTAAGGGGGCATTGGCCAGCGCGTTTTTGTAGTTCCCCTGCTTTATGTCACTAACCCGTTTAAGGGTGCAGCACCTGCGCAATCTTCAGGGGGTTGATATCAACCCCTCGCTGCGCGTCAATCTTATCTATGGTGAAAATGGTTCAGGCAAAACCAGCCTGCTCGAAGCTATTAATGTATTGGCTTTAGGGCGATCTTTTCGCAGCCACAAACACAAGCCATTGATTAGCCATCAACAACCGGCATTTACTATTTTTGGCAAGGTGGAAACCGGCCCTGGTGTGGAAGTTCCCATAGGTATTCAGCGCAACCAACAGGGTGAAGTTCAGCTTAAAGCCAATGGCGCCAAGGTAAATTCCATTGCAGACCTGGCTATTTACCTGCCGGTGCAGGTAATCAATGCGGATACTTTTCTATTGCTGGAAGGCAGCCCCAAGGTGCGGCGCCAGTTTATCGATTGGTTAGTGTTCCACGTGGAACCTCAATTTTACCCCCACTGGAAAGCCTTGCAGCGCTGCCTTAAACACCGCAATAGCCTGCTGCGCCGTGATAGAATAGACCCTTTTGAATTAAGCACTTGGGATCAGGAATTGGTGCAACTGAGCGAGGCTATACACCGCTTTCGCGCCGATTCTATGGCTTTGTTTATTCCGCTGTTTGAACAACTGTTGCAGGAATTTGTAGTACTCGATGGCTTGCAACTGGATTACCAACGGGGCTGGGATAAACATAAAGACTACCAGCAGGTACTAACGGAAGGATTGGAGCGCGACAAACGCCTGGGTATGACCCACGCTGGCAGCCACCGCGCCGATTTACGCATCAGCCTTAATGGCCAGGATGCGGCGGAAATTCTCTCCCGCGGGCAGCAAAAATTGTTGGTCTGTGCCTTAAAAATTGCCCAGGGCTTGGCCTTTGCCCAAGCCAGCGGCCGCAAGTGCATTTATTTGGTGGATGATTTGCCGGCTGAATTGGATCAGCAGCACCGCCAACGCCTGACTGATTGGCTGTACAAGATGAATACCCAGGTCTTTATCACCGGGGTAGAGCGCGAAACCTTGTTAGCCAGTTGGCAGGATAAACCCGATATCAACCCAACTATGTTTCACGTGGAACATGGTCGGGTGAGTGTCTTCCCTGGCGAAGCCGCTCAAACCCTTTAGGAAACGAGAAACTGCTCCCAGGGCAGTCATTGAATAACACGCGGAGACTAGCTATGTCAGAAGAGAACAATTACGACTCGTCCAGTATTAAGGTTCTCAAGGGCTTGGATGCAGTGCGCAAGCGCCCCGGTATGTATATTGGCGATACCGACGATGGCTCTGGCCTGCACCATATGGTGTTTGAAGTGGTGGATAACTCCATCGACGAAGCCCTGGCTGGCTATTGCACCGAAGTACGCGTGGTTATTCACCCGGATGAAACCATCTCTGTTTCCGATAATGGCCGCGGTATCCCGGTAGATATGCACGAAGAGGGGGTATCGGCGGCAGAAGTTATCATGACCGTACTCCACGCCGGTGGTAAGTTCGACGACAACACCTACAAGGTATCCGGTGGTTTGCACGGTGTGGGTGTTTCGGTGGTGAATGCCCTGTCGGAATACCTGAAACTGACCATTCGTCGCGCCGGTAAAATCCACGAACAAATTTATCGCCACGGTGTGCCAGATGCGCCCCTGGCAGTGGTGGGTGATGCGGCCACTACGGGTACCGAAATCCACTTTAAACCCTCGGCGGAAACCTTTACCAATATCGAATTCCAGTACGAGATACTCGCCAAGCGTTTGCGCGAACTGTCCTTCCTCAACTCGGGTGTTCGTATCGTCCTTAAAGATGAGCGCAGCGGTAAAGAAGAGGTCTACCAGTACGAAGGCGGCCTTAAGGCCTTTGTTGAACACCTCAACAAAAACAAAACCACCATCAACAAGATGGTGCACTTTGTGGCCAGCAACCGCGAAGACGGTATAGGCGTGGAAGTGGCTTTGCAGTGGAATGATTCCTTCCAGGAAAACCTCTTCTGCTACACCAACAACATTCCCCAGCGGGATGGTGGCACCCACTTGGCGGGCTTCCGCGCTGCTCTGACTCGCCTGCTGAATACCTACATAGAGAAAGAAGGTATAGGCAAAAATGCCAAGGTAGCCACTACCGGCGACGATGCCCGCGAAGGCTTAACCGCGATTATTTCGGTAAAAGTGCCAGATCCGAAATTCTCCAGCCAAACCAAAGACAAACTCGTGTCTTCCGAAGTGAAAACGGCGGTAGAACAGGAAATGGCCGAGTATTTCAGTGCCTATCTGCTGGAAAACCCCAGCGATGCCAAAGCGGTGGTGGGCAAGATGATCGACGCCGCCCGCGCCCGCGAAGCGGCCCGTAAAGCCCGCGAGATGACCCGCCGCAAAGGCGCCCTGGACATCGCCGGCTTGCCCGGCAAACTGGCGGATTGCCAGGAAAAAGACCCGGCGCTGTCTGAACTCTACCTGGTGGAGGGTGACTCAGCCGGCGGCTCGGCCAAGCAGGGCCGCGCCCGTAAAACCCAGGCGATATTGCCGCTCAAGGGTAAGATCCTCAACGTGGAAAAAGCCCGTTTCGACAAGATGCTGTCATCTGCGGAAGTCGGCACTTTGATTACCGCCCTGGGCTGCGGTATCGGCAAAGAGGATTACAACCCGGAAAAACTGCGCTATCACAGCATCATTATCATGACCGACGCCGACGTCGACGGTTCCCACATCCGCACCCTGTTGCTCACCTTCTTCTTCCGCCAAATGCGCGAGCTGATCGAGCGCGGCCATATCTACATCGCCCAACCGCCACTGTACAAAATCGCCAAGGGCAAGCAGGAGCAATACCTGAAAGACGAAGCGGCCATGACCGAATTCCTCACCCAGGCGGCACTGGATGGTTCCAGCCTGCACGTAAACCCCACCGCCCCGGGTATTAGCGGTGAAGGCCTGGAAAAATTGGTACAGCAGTACCGCAAGGTGATGGCCACTATCGAACGCCTATCGCGCCTCTACCCGGCCGAAGTGTTAGAAAAGATGATTTACATGCCAGCGCTGCGCGCTGAACATCTGACTGACCAGGGCCATATCCAGCAGTGGTGCGACCAATTGCTGGCGCGTTTCAGCCTGGATGCCCGCGCCGGCAGCCAGAAGTACATCATCAGCGTGCGCGAAGACCAGGAGCGCCACCTGTTCCTGCCGGAAGTGGAAATCATCGCCCACGGTATTTCCCATCATTATCCTTTCAACCACGATTTCTTCGCCTCGGGCGAATACGCGCAAATCGTTGCCCTGGGGGAAAAACTGGAAAACCTGATCGAAGAGGGTGCCTATGTGCAGCGCGGCGAGCGCAAGCAAACCGTCAGCAGCTTTGCCGAGGGCCTGGAATGGCTGATGAAGGAATCGCGCAAGGGCTACAACATCCAGCGCTATAAAGGCTTGGGCGAAATGAACCCGGAGCAGTTGTGGGAAACCACCATGAACCCGGAAACCCGCCGCATGCTGCGCGTCACCATCCAGGACGCCATAGCCGCCGACCAGATATTCACCTGTTTGATGGGCGACCAGGTAGAACCCCGCCGCGACTTTATCGAAACCAATGCCCTGGCGGTAGCCAACCTGGATGTATAACCAGTATTAGTGTTTTGTTGAGTTGATGAAAAGCCACAGTTTCAATTGATACTGTGGCTTTTTTGTTTTTTAACGTGAAGTGATACGTGGATTAGCGCCTAAACGAGGATTATATTGCCGCCTGCTAATCGCTATTAACAAAGGAGAATGTATATGCAGTTAAAAAATTCAGTAGGTAAAAAAGGCATAAATAATCGCGATGATGTGGAGCTGGTTCAAATTGCCTTGAATAGGGCAATTCAATTTCCATTTAGGTTGCTGTCTGTTGATAAATTGGTCGGCAAAAAAACCATAGGTGCAATTGAATCTTTTCAAAAACAAGTTTTAAAATTTTCTCGACCAGATGGCTTGATCGATGTAAATGGAAAAACTTGGCAAGCACTATCAAAATATTTAGTTGAGCCGCCAAAGGCAAAAATAGCCACTCATGCTATTTTCCCTGAATTTATAAAAATTCAAGAAAACCAGGAAAATAAAAAACCACAATCAGAGTTTTCGGTTGTACCAGCACA
>CAMLRI010000160.1 GCA_946482385.1 uncultured Cellvibrio sp. | reverse complement strand
TCGCATCCGCACCAAGCGCGGCGATTACATCTGGACCCAGGTGCGCGCCGATACCCTGCGCGATGCCAATGGCCGCGGCCTGATTATGTCGGGTGTGAATTTTGATATCACCGAGATGAAGCGGGTGGAGGCGGCCCTGCGCGAGAGTGAGGCGCGCCAGGTGCGTATTATCCAGGCCTCCAGCGATGGTATATGGGAATGGTATGCCGATCGCGGCGGCTTTCACTTTTCTCACCGCTGCTGGGAATTGTTGGGTTACAACGACCTCGACGATGTACTCACCGAAGGTGAAGACAAACTAAAAATTTGGCGCCGTCATATTTATCCGCCCGATTTAAGCAAGTTCGACAACGCCCTGCGCGACCACATGGCGGGCAAGGGCCCCTTCGATGTGGAATATCGCTTGGTGAGTTGCAGTGGCGATATCCGTTGGGTTCGCGGCCGCGGCCGCGCGGTGTTTAACGAGCAGGGCCAGCCGATCATGATGTCCGGTAGCAATATGGATATCACCGAAGTAAAGCGCGCCGAGGAGCGGGTGCTGCAAGCCAAGGAGTTGGCGGAAAAAGCCAACCAGGCCAAGTCGGCCTTTTTATCCAGCATGAGCCACGAGCTGCGCACGCCGCTCAATGCCATTCTCGGCTACACCCAACTGTTCGAATACGACGGCAATCTCACCGGCCAGCAAGTGGCCAATATGCGCGAGATCCGCAAGGCGGGCGAACACCTGCTGCAATTGATCAACGACGTGTTGGATTTGGCCAAAATTGAATCGGGCAAAATGACAGTATCCCTCGAGCCGGTACTGGTAGCGCGGGTGCTGGATGAGTGTTTTACCCTGGTGCAGCCCCAGGCGGACGCGCGGGGCATAAGGCTCTATGCCAGTATGGCCGACCAGGAGCAGACCTATGTGGTGGCCGACCATGTGCGCTTTAAGCAGGCGCTGCTGAATTTGCTGAGCAACGCCATCAAATACAACCGGGTTGGCGGCGAGGTGGAAGTGCGTTTGGAGCCGCTGCCACTGGAGCGCTTGCGTATTAATGTGCGCGATACCGGGCGCGGTATTCCCCTGGATCGCCAGAGCGAAGTCTTCCAGCCGTTCAACCGCCTGAGTGCGGAAAACTCCACTATCGAAGGCTCGGGGGTGGGTTTGGTGATTACCAAACAGCTGGTGGAAATGATGCAGGGCAAATTGGATTTCACCAGCGCCGAAGAGCAGGGCACCAACTTTTGGATTGAATTGCCCACCGCCGGTGAGTGGAACCTGGCAAGCATCAGTGCCAGCAGTGAGCGCAGTGACTATAGCCCGGTGGAGTTGCAGATAAAGCGCCAATGCAAGGTGCTGTATGTGGAGGACAATCCTTCCAATATTCGCTTGCTGCAACAAATTTTTGCGCGCTACCCGCAGCTGACGCTGGAGGTTGCCGAAGAGGCGTTTTTGGGGATTTACAAGGCGCGCAGCCAGCAGCCGGATTTAATTATTCTGGATATCAACCTGCCGGGTATGGATGGCTATGAGGTGCTTAAAGTATTAAAAATGGACGAGCAGACGCACCATATCCCGGTGTTGGGTTTGTCGGCCAATGCCATGCCTTACGATATAGAGCGCGGCAAAAAATCCGGTTTTTACGATTACCTCACCAAGCCGGTGCAAATTAACCAGTTGCTCGCTGCATTTAATCAATTGCTGCAAGATTAAGGCAATAAAAAACCGGGGTGTGAAGCCCCGGTTTTTTTAAAGCGCAATCGCCTGCCAACTGAAAAATTATTTCAAATGGCCGAGATTTTTTTGCACCACTTGCAGAATAGGTTTGAACACCTTGGGCGAGCCGCAAACCACATGGCCGGTATCTAAAAAGTCCACACCGCCATTAAAGTCGCTCACCAGGCCGCCCGCTTCCTTTACCAGCAAAATACCGGCGGCTATATCCCACTCGTTTAAATTCATTTCCCAAAAGGCATCAAAGCGGCCGGCGGCTACATAGGCCAGGTCGAGCGCGGCTGAGCCACAGCGGCGGATGCCAGCGGTCTGCCCGGCAATTTCCTGCACGCAGGCCAGGTAGGGGCCAATATGCTCCAGGGCGTAGCCGCTAAAGGGAATGCCGGTGCCAATCAGGGCGCCTTCCAGGTTGCGGCGCGAGCCTACGCGGATACGGCGGCCATTGAGTGCAGCACCGCGGCCGCGGCTGGCGGTAAATTCTTCGCGTTTGATGGGGTCGATCACTACAGCGTGTTCGAGCTGGCCCCTGTATTTGCAGGCAATGGAAATGGAGAAGTGGGGAACCCCGTGGATAAAGTTGGTAGTGCCATCGAGGGGGTCGATGATCCATTCGTAATCGGGGTTTTTACCCTGCTGGGTGCCGCCTTCCTCGCCGCGGATGGTATGGTCCGGGTAGGCTTTGCGCAGGTGGTAGATGATTTCTTTTTCGGCGGCCTTGTCGACTTCGGTAACAAAATCGTTGCGGCTTTTGGTTTCGACGGTAATCAGGTCGATACGCTCAAAAGAGCGCTCAATCAGTTCGGCGGCTTTGCGTCCGGCGCGCAAGGCAATAGTCAGCATGGGTTCCATAATTCACCGTTTCAGTTGTTGGCTCCAGCGGGGAGCAAATCAAATAAAGAAGCCAGGACTGGCGCAGCACCAGTGCAGGGGAAGGGCTTGTAAAAGAGCAGGGCCGCAGGTCGTCCGGGGGTAAGCCCAGTGGGGACGCCTCTCGCCAAAGGCCGCGCAGTATACAGATTGTACTGGTTGGAGGCCAGCGGGAACTGGCGCTATACTGCGCGCCCTTTTTTCAACCCGCTGGTCTAGCCCTATGTCCGATCTCGCTGCGCCCAATCCTGCTGCCATGGCACCCTTTGCCAATATCCGCATAGTGTTGGTCAATACCTCCCACCCCGGCAATATCGGCGGAACAGCGCGGGCGATGAAAAACATGGGGTTGGGGCGTTTGTATCTGGTCGCCCCCCAGGATTACCCCTCGGACAAGGCTGTGTGGCGCTCTGCCGGCGCCACCGATGTGTTGGATAACGCCGTGGTGGTGGATAGCCTGGATGAAGCCATCGCCGGCTGCTCCCTGGTGGTGGGCACCAGCGCGCGGGAGCGCCGCATCCCCTGGCCGCTGCTGGACCCGCGCCAGTGCGGCGAGAGTGTGTGGGCCGAGGCTGGCCAGCATGAGGTGGCGGTGGTGTTTGGTCGCGAGGATCGCGGCCTTACCAACGAAGAGCTGCACAAGTGCAATTACCATGTGCATATCCCCGCCAACCCCGACTACAGCTCCCTCAACCTGGCCACAGCTGTGCAAGTGATCTGTTACGAAATCCGCATGGCCTATTTGCAGCAGGCCGAGGGCAATACCTTGCCCCAGCACCAGTGGGATATGCCCCCCGCTGATGCCGGCGCCCTGGATAGCTACTACCAGCATCTGGAGCAAACCCTGAGCGAACTGGGCTTTCTCGACCCGGCCAATCCCAAGCAGACCATGACCCGCCTGCGCCGCCTGTACAACCGGGTGCGTATGGACCAGATGGAGCTGAATATCCTGCGCGGCGTGCTGACCGCCATGCAAAATTACGTTTACTACACCGGCAAGGTGGTAGGGCAACAGGGGCTGGCGGCGGATATTGAATCCCTGCGCGCTGCTGCCAAGGCGCTGGATGTGGCACCAGCCGACCCGGATGGGGTGCCTAAATAGGGGTAGAGCCAGGGAAAATTGCGCCAATCAATGGGGGTAATGTCTTCCTTCCCCCGGAAAAGCCGGGTGAGCTACGTTGGAAATCGCTTAATAGTTGAGTAAAATACTCGGGATTGCGCCAAGCCCAACCTTTGGCTTGTTTTGGCGCTTGTTTCCCTGTGTTGGTGTTGCATTTCCAGGATCAGCCTCCGGATTAACCCCTATGAGACTCACAACCAAAGGCCGCTATGCGGTCACCGCCATGCTGGATCTGGCGCTCCATAGCGACCAGGGCCCGGTCAGCCTGGCCGATATATCGGCGCGCCAGGGTATATCCCTGTCTTACCTAGAGCAGTTATTTGCGCGTTTGCGCCAATTCAACCTGGTAAAAAGCG
This sequence comes from uncultured Cellvibrio sp., assembly GCA_946482385.1. The sequence goes on along the minus strand of CAMLRI010000160.1, from coordinate 1,835 downwards.
TGCGCGGCCCCGGTGGCGGCTACCAGTTGGCGGCGACTACCGCCGAGATATCGGTAGCCCAGGTGGTGGATGCGGTAAGTGAATCCCTGGATGCCACCCGCTGTGAGGGCAAGGGCAACTGCCAGGAGGGTGAGGTGTGCCTGACCCATCACCTGTGGCAGGACCTGAGTTCGCAAATTCACCGGTTTTTAAACAGTATCAGCCTGGCCGATTTAGTGGCGCGGGCGGATATACAGACTGTGCGCCAGCGCCAGGATCAGCGCCTCGCCAGTGGTATTCGCAGCGACCAGCAGATCGCAGTGAGTGAAATTCTCTGATTCAGTCGTACCCAAGCTAATGCGCAAACCCGTTTACCTCGATTATGCCGCCACCACTCCCGTTGCCCCGGAGGTGGCTGCCGCCATGGCCGCGTGCCTGACCCTGGAGGGCACCTTCGCCAACCCGGCGTCGCGCTCCCATGCCTATGGCTGGCAGGCGGAGGAAAAGGTGGAGGAGGCGCGCAGCCAGGTGGCTGCGCTGATCAATGCGGATCCGCGGGAAATCGTCTGGACCAGCGGTGCCACCGAGGCCAATAACCTGGCGCTCAAGGGGGCGGCAGAAACTTATCGCCAGCGCCATGTTAATGGCGGCCATCTGATCATCTCCACCATAGAGCACAAAGCCGTGCTCGATCCGGCCGCCTGGCTGGAGACCCAGGGCTTTAGTGTTACCCGCTTACAGCCAGATAGTCGCGGCCTGGTCAGCCCCGAGCAATTGGCCAGTGCCCTGCGCGACGACACTTTTTTGGTCAGCATCATGCTGGTTAACAACGAGCTGGGCAGTATCAACCCGGTGGCTGACTACAGTGCCCTGTGTAAGCCGCGCGGTATTTTGTTACATGCCGATGCCGCCCAGGCCGCCGGTAAAATCCCGCTGGTTGTAAAAAACCTGGGTGTGGATTTGCTCTCGCTCTCGGCGCATAAGTTTTACGGCCCCAAGGGCATAGGTGCGCTCTACGTGCGCCGCGCGCCGGAAGTGAATATTGCCGCGCAAATTCACGGCGGCGGCCACGAGCGCGGCATGCGCTCTGGCACCTTGCCCACCCATCAATGTGTGGGTATGGGTTTTGCGGCTGAAGTGGCCGCTGCAAATCTGGCGAGTGATGCGGAGCGCATTGCCCAGCTCAAGCAGCGGTTGTGGCAGGGGCTGTCGTCCATCCCCGGCATTAAGCGCAATGGTGCCGATGACGCCCATTCGGTAAGCGGTATTTTGAATATCGCGTTTAGCGGTTGCGATGGCGAAATGTTGTTGATTGCCCTGCGCGAGCTGGCACTGTCGAGTGGCTCTGCCTGCAACTCGGCGAGTGTGTCGCCCAGCTATGTCTTAAAAGCGATTGGCTTGAGCGATGCGGATGCGCAAGCCTCTTTGCGCCTGAGTATCGGCCGCTACACCAGCGCCGAGGAAATTGAATTTGCGATTGAATATATTCGCAGCCTATTGGCCCGGTTACCTAGAAGTTAGTAAGTTGCCCAGAGTCCAGTAAGTTGCCCAGAAGCCAGTAAACAGGCTTGAGGTTAGTGAAATGTCTGAAGAAGTCGAACGCCTGATCAAAAAAGAGTACGCCGCGGGTTTTACCACCCAAATCGACTCGGAAACCCTGCCGCCCGGTTTAAACGAGGATGTGATCCGTTTTATCTCGGCGAAAAAAAATGAACCCCAGTGGCTGCTCGACTGGCGTCTCAAGGCCTATCAAGCCTGGTTGGAAATGAAGGAGCCCAGTTGGGCCCATGTTAAATACGACCAGATCGACTACCAGGCGGTGTCCTATTATTCCGCCCCCAAAAGTATGGCCGATC
>CAMLRI010000159.1 GCA_946482385.1 uncultured Cellvibrio sp. | reverse complement strand
GGGCGCCCGTTTTTATTGCTGCCGTAGCGGAATTTTATCCCGCCAGGCCCACATAAACCTCGTGCACATCGTCATCGTTGTCGATGGCGGCGAGGAAAGCTTCCACTTCTTCCAGCGCTTCACCAGACAAGCTCACCGGATTTTTGGGTTTATAACCGAGTTTTGCCGACACTACCGTGAAACCTTGTGCAGGAAGGGCTTTTTGCACCAGGTCCAAGTCGGTTAAATCAGTATAGAAAGTGGCGCTGCCATCTTCGTCGGCTTCGAAATCCTGAGCGCCGGCTTCAATGGCTGCCATTTCTGCATCTGCATCTTTATTGGCTGGCGATGCTTCGATAATGCCCAGGTGATCGAAATCCCAAGAGACAGAACCTGAAGTGCCTAACTGGCCTTTGCGGAATAATCCGCGGATATTGGAAATGGTGCGGTTGACGTTGTCGGTAAGGCATTCAACGATGACGGGTACTTGATGAGGTGCGTAACCTTCGTAAACCACTTTTTCGTAGTTGATATTGCCATCGAGTTGGCCCGAGCCTTTTTTAATGGCGCGCTCCAGGGTTTCGCGGGTCATAGAGGCTTTTTTTGCGGCCTCCACCGCAAGGCGCAGGCGCGGGTTCATATCCGGGTCGGCGCCGTTGCGCGCGGCAACCATAATTTCCTTGGTGAGTTTGGTGAAGAGTTTGCCTTTGGCGTTGGCCGCTTCTTCTTTGTGTTTGGCTTTCCACTGAGCGCCCATAATCTTGATCTCCGGTGGTGATGTAAAAAATTAATTTGCGTGCAGAGCAGTATTTAATTGCAGGGCACTTTTGTTGGTAACCACTTCCACACAGCCAGTAATGGAATTGCGGCGGAACACCAGGTCGGAAACACCGGCCAGCTCGCGCGCTTTGATGGTTTTTACTTGCTGGCCCTGGTCATCCAGCACCACTACTTTGGTGCCGGCGGTTACGTAGAGGCCGGATTCTACTTTGCAGCGGTCGCCCAGTGGAATACCTATACCGGCGTTGGCGCCTATCAAAGATTCCTTACCCACAGAAATCACAATATTACCACCGCCGGACAGGGTGCCCATGGTGGAGCTGCCGCCACCCAAATCGGAACCGGCGCCAACGAATACACCGGCAGAAATGCGGCCTTCAATCATCGCCGGGCCTTGGGTGCCGGCATTAAAGTTAACAAAACCTTCGTGCATGATGGTGGTGCCTTCACCCAGGTAGGCGCCCAGGCGAACGCGGGCGGTGTGGGCGATGCGCACGCCACTGGGCACTACATAGTTGGTCATTTTGGGGAATTTATCCACGCAGGAAACTTCCAGTTCTTCACCGCTTAAACGCGCTTGCAATTGGCGCGCGGGCAATTCGCTGATGTCGATAGCGCCCTGGTTGGTCCAGGCCACATTGGGCAGTACACCAAAAATGCCAGCCAACACGGTTTCATGGGGTTTTACCAAACGGTGCGACAGCAAGTGCAATTTTAAATAGGCTTCAGGTACCGACGCCGGGTTGGTGTCGCTTTCCAGCAGGGTGACTACCAAAGGACGGGTGCTGCTGGTGAGGTGGGTGGCCAGTGCGGCCAGGGCTGTATCGCCAGCGGCTTCCAGGGCTTCGGCTATGTCGTCGGCCTGTTCGTGATTAATGGCAATTGCCTGGTTGCCACCGCTGTAACCTACTACCTTGGCGATAGCTTCGGCGCTGGCTGGTGCCGGGTTTAACAGTGGAGTTGCGTAAAAAACTTCCAGCCAATCGCCTTTTTCATTTTGTGTGCCTATGCCCAGGCCGAGTGCGTAGAGTTGAGTCATATGGATTACCTGTTATTGCAAGGGTTGTGTATTTAAAAAGTGTATGTAAAAAAATTAATTAAAAATTTGTTGGTATTCGGCTTCTTTAAAACCGAGCTGCTTGTGGTTGCCGGTATCCAGCAGCGGGCGTTTAATCAGGGTGGGGTGTTGCGCAATCAGCGCCACGGCGCTTGCTGCATTAAAATTGGCTTTGCTGGCATCATCCAGTTCTTTCCAGGTGGTGCTGCGTTTATTCACCAATGCCTCTAACCCCAGCTCGTCAATCCAGTGGCGAATTTGCGTTTCGCTCAAGCCATCGGCGCGAAAATCGTGGAACTCATAGGCGATGCCTTTTTGCTCCAGCCAGGTGCGCGCTTTTTTGACGGTATCGCAGTTTTTAATGCCGTAAAGCCTTGTCATGTGATGTTTCCTTGTGGAATTGCCCTTTAAATCCCCCTCGCTCCCCCTTTTCAAAGGGGGAAGTTGGTTGTGACTCCGCTATTATATTTTATCGGGAGTCAACCTCCTCCCTTTTCAAGGGGGAGGTTGGTTGTTACTCCACCATTATATTTACGGGGAGCCACACTCCCCCCTTTGTAAAAGGGAGGTTGGGAGGGATTATGCTTTTAAGGTTAATTTCGGTTTTTTACGATTCGGGTAACAGGTTTTGCAAATATCGCACACAGTGCCATCGCAGCCGCGGGCACTGCAGTACTCGCGCCCGTAATAAATAATTTGCAGGTGCAAGGCGTTCCAACTTTCCCGGGGGAACAGGCGCTTTAAATCTTTTTCGGTTTGCACCACATTTTTGCCATTGGTTAAGCCCCAGCGCTGCGCCAAGCGGTGGATGTGGGTATCCACCGGAAAAGCAGGCTGGCCAAACCCTTGGCTCATGACCACGCTGGCAGTTTTATGGCCCACCCCGGGCAAACGCTCCAGCGCGTCCCAATCTTCCGGTACCTGGCCGCCGTGCTCGTCCATCAGCATCTGCGATAACACCGAAATCGCTTTGGACTTTTGTGGCGATAGGCCGCAGGGGCGAATAACTTCCTGAATTTTTTCTACCGGCACCCTGGCCATATCCGCCGGATTATCTGCCAGGGCAAAGAGCGCGGGAGTAACTGTGTTGACCCGCTCGTCGGTGCACTGGGCTGAAAGCAATACCGCAATCAGTAAGGTGTAGGCATCCTTGTGTTGCAGCGGTATGGGTGGCTGCGGGTAAAGCTCCTGCAAGCGGTGCAGAATAAATTCCACCCGTTGTGCTTTGGTTAAATTTTTGGCTTGGCTCATGGTTGTTTTTGGTTTAGCTCATGGCTGTTTTTGGTTTAGCTCATAGCTGCTGCAAAAAAGTTTTTATCCGCTGCGCCGCTTCAACACACTCTTCCAGCGATGCCACCAGGGCCATGCGCACATAGTCCTCACCGGGGTTGATGCCATTGGCCTCGCGCGCGAGAAAACTGCCGGGCAATACGGTGACTTTTTGTTGGGCAAATAATTGCTGGGCAAACAGCTCGCCTTTAATGGGCGTTTTCGGCCAGAGGTAAAAACTGGCATCGGGTTTTTTCACATCCAGCAAGCCATCGAGAATCCCCAGGACAGCATCGAATTTTTGGCGATAGGCTTGGCGGTTGGCGACAACGTGGGTTTCATCGCGCCAGGCGGCGATGCTGGCCAGTTGGGTTGGCACCGGCATGGCGCAGCCGTGGTAGGTGCGGTAGAGCAAAAATTTTTCCAGGATCTTGGCATCGCCACCGACAAAGCCGGAGCGCAAGCCGGGCAGGTTGGAGCGCTTGGAGAGGCTGTGAAAAACCACGCAGCGGGCAAAATCATGGCGCCCTAATTCCGCGCAGGCCTGCAGCAGGCCCGCCGGTGGATTGGCTTCGTCAAAATACAATTCGGAATAGCATTCATCGGAGGCGATTACAAAATCATATTCATCGGCCAGCGCAATTAATTGCTTAAATTGGTCTGTGCTCATCACCGCCCCGGTGGGGTTGCCGGGGGAGCAGATAAACAATAATTGGCAGCGGCGCCAAACCTCGGCAGGTACAGCGGCGAAGTCGGGAATAAAATGGTTGGCGGCAGTGCAGTTTAAAAAATAGGGTTCAGCGCCGGCCAGAATCGCTGCGCCTTCGTAAATTTGATAAAAGGGATTGGGGGAAACTATTAATGGCGCTGGCTGGCGGCGATCGACAATGGCTTGGGCAAAAGCGAACAGGGCTTCGCGGGTGCCATTCACCGGCAGCACATGCCGGTCGGCAGTAAAGCTGCCGGGCGCTAACTGAAAGCGTTGGCTGGCCCAGCTGGCAATGGCCTCGCGCAATTCCGGCAGCCCCTTGGTAGTGGGGTAGTTAGACAATTTTCCCAAGTTATTGACCAGAGTATCCAGTACAAAGGTGGGTGGCGCATGCTTGGGCTCGCCGATGGACAGCATAATGTCGTTCAGCTGGGCAGGGGCAGTGACCGCCGCTTTCAGGGCGGCGAGTTTTTCAAAGGGGTAGGCGTGCAGGCGCTGTAAATCCGGGTTCATAAATTTTAATCGCTATAACGTCAGAGTTTTTCGACACGTTTATCCAGCTGGGCGCAAATTTCCTGCTGTAGTTTTTCGCAGACGGCTGGATCGCTTAAGGGTTTGCCCTGGCTGTCGGCAATAAAGAAAATATCCTCCACCCGCTCGCCCAGGGTGGCGATTTTGGCGTTGAGCAGTTGGATATCGAAATCCATAAAAATCCTGCCGATACAGGCCAATAAACCGGGGCGGTCGGGGCTGATGACTTCCAGCACACTGCAGTTGCGGATAATGTCGGTGTTGAGTGAGGTGCGCGTGGGCGAGGCAAAATATTTTAAGCGGCGCGGTGTGCGGCGGCCGATGACTTCGCGGTAGTTGTCCACCAGGCTTAATTCGTCGATTAGCGCCTGTTGAATTTGTTTCAGTTGGGTGGGGTTAGTGCCCAAGGGCTCGCCGTTTTCGTTCAGCACAAAAAAAGTATCTATGGTGTAGCCGGAGCGCGAGCTGTAAATCTTGGCATCCTGAATGTTGAGATTCAGGTTGGCCAGGGCGGTAGCGACGGCGACAAAGACATTTTTTTGGTTTTTGCTGTAGACGAAAATCTGGGTGGCGCCGGCCAGTTCTTTGCTGGAGGTTTTTTTAATCAACACCAGCGGTTTGTCGTCGCTGCGCGCGGCTATGGCGTGGGTGTGCCAGGCGATATCGGCAAAGCTTTCGCGCAGGAAATAATCGTCGCCCATGTCGCCCCAAATCGCCAACACCTGTTGCTCGCTCAAACCTTTGCGCGCCAGTTTGCGAATGGCGGCCTGCTGGGTTTCCTCGATTAAATCCTGTTTGTCGACGGTATTTTCCAAACCGCGGCGCAATGCGCGGCGGGTGTCCAAATACAGCTGGCGCAACAGGCTGGCGCGCCAGGTGTTCCACAATTCTTTGTTGGTGCCGTTAATGTCGGCCACGGTGAGGCAGTACAAATAATCCAGGTGCAACTGGTCGCCCACGGCCAGGGCAAAGCGGTGGATAACTTCCGGATCGGAAATATCCTGCTTTTGCGCCACCGCCGACATCAGCAGGTGTTTTTCCACCAGCCAGCACACCAGGCGGGTTTCCCGTGGCGATATGCCATGGCGCGCGCAGAATTCTTCCGCATCTACTGCGCCCAGGGTGGAGTGGTCGCCGCCGCGGCCTTTGCCGATATCGTGGTATAGGCCGGCGATATAGAGCAGCTCCAGTTTTGGCAAGCGCGTCATAATGTGCGCGGCTACCGGGAAATCTTCTTTGGCGGAGGGCAGCAAAAAGTTGCACATGTTTTGCACCACTTTTAAGGTGTGGGCATCAACCGTGTAAATATGGAAAAGGTCGTGCTGCATCTGCCCGGTGACCAAACCAAATTCGGGCAGGTAGAGGCCGAGGATGCCGTAGCGCGACATGCGCTTGAGCTGCTCCACCAGGCCGGCGGGCTGCTGCAATAATTTGATGAAGAGCTGGGTGTTTTTCGGATTGTGGCGGAAGTCGTCGTCGATCAGGTGGCGGCTTTCGCGTATCCAGCGGATGGTGGAGGCGCGCACACCTTCGATATGCGGGTCTTGCGCCATGAGCACAAACATTTCCAGCAGCGC